>CATPCK010000353.1 GCA_955652655.1 uncultured Ktedonobacteraceae bacterium
AGGGCGACCACAAGGGATCGCCCCTACCATGGACGAATGGAACCCAGCAGCATCGCTGTGGCATAGTAGGGGCGATCCCTTGTGGTCGCCCTCTGGAGGCTGCATGTCTTTTTGCGATCCTTTCACCTTTTACGGGAAGAATACTTGACTTCACAGCGTACTCACCGGGTCGATATCGACCTGCCAGCCGGGAGCATCGATCACGCGTAGCAGCGGGTGCAGGTCTGGCCCGCGCACAATCATTTGCCAGCGATACTTGTTACGCACCCGCTCCATCAAGGCGGGTGCGGGACCTACTACATCCGTGTCGACCAGGCTGAGCCGCTCGATCCACTCGTCCAGGCGCTCGCGCAGTAGCAGGGCCTCGTTTTGCGAGCGGCGGCGGTTCTCGTGACTATAGGTAAATTTGACGAAGCGGCGAAAGGGCGGGTAGCCATAACGACGGCGCGCATCGATCTCCGCAGCATAAAATTCATGGTAATCATGGCGCGAGGCGGCATCGATACAGAAATGCTGCGGGTTGAAGGTCTGGATAATGACTGTTCCGGCTTCCTCACCGCGTCCAGCACGCCCCGCTACCTGCGTGAGTAAAGTAAAAGCCCGCTCTGGCGCGGCGAAGTCGGGTAAATTGAGCGCGATATCCGCCGAGACTACTCCCACCAGCGTCACGCCCGGCAGGTCAAGGCCTTTGGCGATCATCTGCGTCCCCACCATGATATCCGCCTCGCGGTTGGCAAAACGATCGAGCAGCTGCCGGTGAACACGGTGATCGGTGGCTGTATCGCGATCCCAACGCAACAAACGCGCGTTGGGGAAGCTGCGTTGGATCGTCTCCATCACCTTTTCAGTACCCAAACCAAAGTATCGAATACCCGCGCTCTGACACTGTGGGCAGGCATGCAGCACCTTGCTCTGCCTGTTGCAGTAGTGACAGAGCAGGATACGCTCTGTCGAGTGGTAAGTCATTGGCACATCGCAGCGATCGCACATCACGACAAAGCCACAGTCGCGACAGAGCACACAGCTTGCCGCGCCACGTCTATTAAGGAAGAGGATGGCCTGCTGCTTCATGTGCAAAACGCGTTCCAGTTCGCTCTGCAAGCGGCGGCTGATGATACTGGTATTGCCGGCATGCAGTTCGCTGCGCAGGTCGATCACCTCGACTGGAGGGAGAGCGGCGCCAATACGCCCGGGCAGCTCTACCAGGGAATAATCTTTCTGCTCGGCGCGATAAAACGACTCGACCGAGGGTGTCGCGCTGCCCATCACAACAGGTATGCGCAGCACGCGACCAAGGGCGATTGCCGCCTCGCGCGCGTGGTAGGTCGGTTTCATCTCGCTCTGCTTATAGGCTGGCTCGTGCTCTTCGTCAAGGATGATCAACCCCAGGTCCGGCAGCGGCGAAAACAGGGCCGAGCGCGACCCGATGACCACGTCGACCTGGCCCGTACGAATGCGCTGCCACTCGTCGAAGCGTTCCCCCATGAAGAGATCGCCGTGAATGATGGCGACGCGGCCAGGAAAACGACCGGCGAAACGCTCTATAGCCTGCGTTGTGAGCACTATCTCCGGCACCAGCACGATGCCACGTTTGCCACGCGCGATAATTGCCGCCAGCGCCTGCAGGTACACCTCTGTCTTGCCGCTTCCGGTGACGCCGTGCAGCAGAATCGGCCTGATATCTTCCTGCACGCTGCCCACTTCAGGTGCCAGCGACCCCAAAATATGCGCCAGCGCCTTTTCTTGCGCCGGGGTGAGCGCCAGCGGCATACTGGCGGGAATAGTGCGCCCTTGTAATGGATCTCGCCGCACCTCTACCACTTCAATGGCAACGATGTTCTCGCGCACGAGGGCCTGCAACTGCGCCGGGGTCAGGCTGGTAGCTTTACAGAGCTTGCTTGGAGCCCAGTAGTGGGCATTGTTCCCGTTGGTAGCCATCTCGTTCTGTAGCAGGTCTACGGCCGCTAATTGCCGCTGGGCCTGCAGGCTGGCCCTGTCTTGCGGCGTGAGCGTTAACACATTCGCTGTTCCAGCCATGGCCCAGGGATCGGGTGTGCTTTTTTTGGGGCGACGGCGCACATTATCAGGGGCCATATTGATGGCGGAAGCGGAAGGCAGGTACTGCCCTATCTGGGCCTCCGTGCGCTGCCGCCACGCCGCCAATGCCTCTCCCTGAGCGGTGAGCCGCACGACACGCTTCAAGCTTTTTTTGGCAAAGGGGGAGGATAGCTGAGCCTCGCGTTCGACCATGCCACTCGCCAGCGCTTCTTTGAGCACTTCCCTGGCTCGTTTTGGCCCGAGCATCTTTTTGAGTTTTTCTACGTCTAACTCTCCATCCGCCAGCAGCAGGCCAACCAGGGCCTGGAGACGCAGCGAGGCCGCCTTTTCCAGCCCTCCTTCACCAGCCTCCTGCCGTTCGATTTTCACCAGGTGAAGCACCACCTGCGAACGCTGTAACAGGCCAGGAGGAAGCATTCTGAAGGCGATTCTGCTGAGCGGTGTCACATAATACGCGAACATCCACTCTGCCAGCGCAATCTGATGCGCTAACAGAGCCGGTTCAACGTCGAGGATGGCCGAAATTGGGCGCAGTTCCAGCCCGTCCCCGACATCATCAGCGGGGTCTGTGCTCCAGACAATGCCCTCGACCAGGCGCTCCCCGTAGGGAACAGCCACCAGCTGACCTGGACTTAGCCTGTCCTCCAGTTCCATTGGCACGCTATACGTGAGCAATGGTTGCTCACTGTTCCAACTAGCAGCACTGGTCAGCACATGGGCAAGCACGCTCTACCGTCTCCCAAATTCGTGTTCTAGCGCGGACAGACTAAAATGAACCATCGTCGGGCGGCCGTGACAGCAGCTAAAGGGGGCATTGGTCTGTCCCAGTTGTTCGATCATCTCGCGCATTTCGCTCACTGTCAGAAAGTAATTGGCTTTAATGGCGGCTTTACAGGCCACGTTGGCCAGCGCGTGCTCTTCCCACGTTTCGCTATGTCCGGTGTTCTCGACCGTCGTCAAATCTGCCAGCAGTTCGCGCAGCGAACGAGCGTTCATCTGCTTGACGAGCACATTCGGCACGGCTGTAATCGCAATCGTACTAGTATCGAGGAGTTCCAGCGCAAATCCAATATGTTCCAGCTGTTGCCTGTAATCCTCTATAGCCTCCAATTCACTGGGCGCAAGTTCAAGTTGCATAGACGTCAGCAGTATCTGAGAAACGGGAGCACGCGCCTTCAACGCCGCCACCATGCGCTCCAGCAAAATACGCTCATGAGCGGCATGTTGATCGACAAGGTACATCCCCTCAGGACCTTCAGTAACGATATAGCTCTGTGAAAGTTGGCCAATGACGCGCAGCGAGGGCAGGCGGCGGCTCGCCTCAGTTATAGCAGTCTGGCTGACCAGTGCAAAGGGTATGGCATCATTCAGGGCACCCACAAGGGGCGCCCCTACATTTTCAGTGATGAGGGGATTATCCAGGGTACCCATATCCTGTTTAACGGTATGCGCATCATCCCCGCCCAGGGCGCCCGCAAGGGGCGCCCCTACATTTTTGTTGTCAGGAACATCTTGAGGTATGGGAAACTCGTCTTTGTGCACATGGCTCTGCCACAGCCTGGACAACAAGGGAGGTTTTGTGCCCGTTTCCTCTTCAGTGACAGTAATCCAGGGGTTATCATCGGGAAAGGTTGTAGCCGCGTCGTCAGTGCCAGGCTCAATGAAACTGGTACCGGCTGTCGTTTCTCCATGCGCCTCCGGGGCGGCAGCAGCTTGACTTATGTTGGCCTGGGCGCCTTGAGACCCGTTCCTGCCCTTACCCCAGCTGGGCATCTCCGCCTCTTCCAGTAATGCGCTTCGTGCGGCCCGCAGCACCGCACCGTAGACACGGCGCTCTTTCAGGAAGCGAATCTCCGTCTTGGCCGGGTGAACATTGACATCGAGCAGCGTGGGATCGAGCGCGACGTTGACAACGGCGATAGGATGCCGCCCGCTGAGCAGCAATGAGTGATATGCCTCTTCCAGGGCAGCGGTAAGCATGTGGCTGAGTACCCAGCGCCGGTTGACAAAGAACGAAATGTGCTGTCGCGTACTCTTGTAACAGGTGGGAAGACTGGTGAATCCCGTCACTACTGGCCGCTCCGCATCTTCGTCGCGTCCATCAAGGCTACTGATAGCCACCATCTGCTCGGCAACCTGCAGCCCATAGATCTCGACCAGCACACTGGGGAGCTGTCCATCTCCCGGTGTAGAAAAAATCTGTCGTCCTTCGCTGAAGACGCTGAAGCGAACCTCGGGGTAGGCCAGCGCATACTGTTCAAGCATATGGTGACAATGGCTTATCTCGGTATTGCGGCTTTTGAGAAATTTGAGGCGGGCCGGCACCGCGCTAAAGAGATTGCGCACCGTGAGCGTTGTACCCTCGGGAGAGGCCGCGGCGCTCACCGTTGAGATGTGTCCATTGCTGGCGCTGACCTGCGCGCCCTGAGCTGCCTCGCGGTGCCGGCTGAGCAGCGTGACCTCCGCCACCGCCGCGATGCTGGCCAGCGCTTCACCGCGAAAACCGAGCGAGCGGATATGCTCCAGGTCGTCGATCTGCACCACTTTACTGGTAGCATGACGCTCCAGGGCCAGTTGCAGCTCATCGCTGGGAATGCCACTGCCATTGTCAGTAACGCGAATAAGCTGTAGCCCGCCATTCGTCAGGTCAACGCGAATCTGGGTAGCGCCAGCATCGATACTATTCTCGATAAGTTCTTTAACAACGGAGGCGGGCCGCTCAACGACCTCGCCCGCGGCAATTTTCGCGGC
>CATPCK010000354.1 GCA_955652655.1 uncultured Ktedonobacteraceae bacterium
CACGTATCTCCAGGATCGCTATCCCTCCGGCTGGCTGCCAGAAGAGCGGCTGGTGCACCTGCTCACGCACACGAGCACAACCCTTGGGCGAGCCTTGAATAACGATATCATCCTCATGGATCCCACCGTGTCGCGTGAACATGCCCGCCTCGACCTGGACGCCTCTGGTTGGCATATCACCAACCTCACCGAGCAGAATATTGTGCGCGTCAATGGCTATACCGTCCCCAGTGGCGGTACTTTCCCCGTGCAGCCGCAGGATATCCTGATCGTGGGCAGCACCATGCTTCAACTGATCGCCCCCAACAACGCGCAAACCTCGCTGGAAGACGATGACAAGCCCGGTGCCGTTACGGAACGCCTCCCTTACGTCAATCAACCTCCGCAGCCGCGTTACCAGCCCACTTACTTCGACGACTCCTCTACAAAGCGCGACAGCCGGGGTCTGAAAGGCGCGCCCCCATCATCTGTATCCCTCACTCCTCCCAGCTTGCCTTCTCTCTCGCCGCGTTCGGCTCTCGCTGGTAGTACAGGTGGCACATCCCTGCCAGAGCAGCCCGCCCCTGAACTTGTCGCCCAGGCCTGGGAGGAAGAGGTTGAGGAAAGCCTGCTCGGTGCCGGTGTTACCATGCAATTTGCCCTACCACAACGCCTGGGCAAGCGAACCCTCTGGTTCATCGCGGGCATCGGCCTGCTCTTTCTCGTCTTCAGCGCCGCCATCACACTCGTGCTCAATGGCCTCATCACCTTGACTGCTCTCGCCGAGTATGGTGTTTCCAGCATCCTGGCTGCCATCATCATCCCCGCCGTACCCACGGCATGTATCTTCCTGCTCGTCAACTTCATTGACCGCTACGAGCGCGAACCCTGGTTCCTGCGCGTCGCCGCCTTTCTCTGGGGAGCAATTATCGCCATCCCGGCTGCCCTGCTCATTGAGAGGAGAGTGGATAACCTGCTCACCGACCTCCTCGGGTCAAATACCAGCGACGTCGTCCGTTCAGCCTTTCAAGGCTTGAACGCCGGCATCACCGAAGAGACCATCAAAGGTCTCGGCCTGCTGCTCCTCTTCGTTATATTGCGCGATGAGTTTGATAACGTCACCGACGGCATCGTCTACGCTGTCCTTATCGGCGCAGGCTTTGCTATGGTCGAGAACTACCGCTATTTCGCCGTCGACTTCCGGCAGTTCCCCATCTTTCTCATCGTCTACCGCATCGTCCTCGGCTGGCTGGGTCATTCAACCTTTCTCGCCTGTTTCGGCGCGGCCCTCGGCTACGTGCGCCACATACACGTGCGCTGGCGCCAGATCGTCATCCCCCTCGTCGGCTACCTGATCGCTGTAGGACTGCATAGTTTCTTTGATTTCGTCACTTTCCAGGCCAGTGTTGCCCTGAACGCCAATCCAGGCAACAGCTACGTCTCGTTCTTATCCCTGATCGCCCTCATCGGCGACTACATTCCGCCCTTCCTCGCGCAGATGTTCCTCCTCTACATCCTCATCAAAGCCCTTGCCCACGAGGCCGCCGTCATCCGCGAGTTCCTCGCCGTCGAAGTCAGTAACGGCATCGTCAAAGTCGATGAGTACGCCCTGCTGCAAAACTCATTCCAGCGTACCAGGGCCGAACGCCGCGTCTGGCAACAAAGCGGCTACCGCCAGTGGCTGCGCGTCAAAGCCCTCTACCAGACCGAGATCGGCCTCGCCTTCCGCAAATGGCACGTCAGCATGGGCGACAAACCCAAACTGGGCTACCGCCAGCCCGAAGATGCCTACCGCCGGCGCATCAAACGCCTGCGCCACGAAATCCAAACTGCCCAATGATGATATGTTGTGTAGGGGCAGGGAAGCGGTTCGTCTCGTAGGAGCGGGGGTGGTGTGGTGTTGGGCGGGGACGCTTGCGTCGCCCTGGGAGGAGGGGCAATGCACTCACGGGACCAGGACGAGGGCGACGCACAACACAAGGCGTCCCCACTCCACGCAACCCTTCCCCCGCCCCTACGGCTACGAAGTCGTTTCTGTGGCGACACCACACAATACATGCCCATTTGCCCTCCGTCCCTAAACTTGACACTCATTCGCGCCACATGTTAGCATGAAGGCAGAATTTACCGTAATCACAGAGGGCACCATCGCTGGTGTCTATCATCATGAAAAATTGGGCGACCGCGCAGCTATGGTCGCCTTTGTGAGGAAATGACTATGGGACTGGAGCGGGCCGAACTGCTACAGATCTACTATTTTATGCGCCTCACCCGAGCTATGGAAGACCGCACCCGCAACCTTTTTTTACAGGGGCGTGTCGTTGGTGGTGTCTACACGGCACAGGGACACGAGGCCACAACCGTCGGAGCAGCAACGACGCTGCGCGATGGTGACTGCATCGTACCGCAGCATCGTGATCTGGGGATGCATCTCGTACGAGGCGGCTCGCCCCGCGCAGTGATGTGTCAATGGCTCGCTCGCGGCAACTCCCCCACGCTTGGGCGTGACGGACAGATGCACATTGGCGATATGCAGCACGGCATCGTGCCGATGATCAGTATGTTAGGCGAATCCCTTCCCGTGGCCTGTGGTGTCGCACTGACCATGAAAATGCGGAAGCGTTCAACCATTGTAATGGCCTCCTGTGGTGATGGCGCAACCAATACCGGTTCATTCCACGAGGCCCTCAACTTCGCCTCGGTACAGAAACTGCCGATCGTTTTCGTCATCGAAAATAACGGCTACGCCTATTCGACCCCAAATTCCAAACAGTTTGCCATCCAAAATCTCTCCGACCGCGCCCTGGCCTATGGCATGCCGGGAGAGGCCATCGATGGCAACGACGTGCTGGCAGTCATCGAAGCCGCCGGGCGCGCCGTCGAGCATGTGCGCAGCGGCAAAGGTCCCGCCATCGTCGAGTGTAAAACCTTCCGCGTGCGCGGACACTCGGAGGCCGATAAAGCCGATTATGTGCCCAAAGAACTGCGTGAAGAGTGGCTGGCCAAAGATCCCATCAAGCGCTTTGAAGCGTATTTAACCGCCGAGAACATCCTGTCGGAAGCCGACAAGGCCGATATAGAAGCCAGGGTCAAGGACGTCGTCAACGATGCCATGACCTTCGCTGAACAAAGCCCTGCGCCCGATCCCGCGACCGTAGCCGACTACGTGTTCGCCCCCGATGGTCCCATCGCTATTGTCGGTGAGCCTGGCGCTGAAGACACGCGCTACGTCAATGCGCTGGATACGCGTACAGGTAAGCCATTCACCAGCATGACCGCGACCACAATCAAATTGCCCGAGGAGGTTGGACGACGATGAGCACTGTAACCTATTTAGAGGCAATTAGCCAGGCAATACGTGAGGAGATGCGCCGTGACGAGGCTGTCTTCCTTCTTGGTGAAGACGTGGGAACCTACGGAGGAGCATTCAAAGTCAGCGCGGGCTTCCTGGAAGAGTTCGGACCTGAGCGCGTCATCGATACTCCCATGGCCGAAGCCGCCATCATCGGTTCCGCCGTTGGAGCTGCTCTAATGGGCATGCGTCCCATCGCTGAAATGCAGTTCATCGACTTCATCACCTGTGGCTTTGACCAGATCATCAACATGGCCAACAAAATGTACTGGCGCGTGGGGATGCCCGTACCAATAGTGATCCGTGGTCCATCAGGTGGAGGTACCAAGGGCGGGCCATTTCATTCTTCCAGCCCCGAGGCGTGGTTCTTCCACGCGCCAGGCATCAAAGTCGTCGTTCCCTCGACAACCTATGATGCCAAGGGCCTGTTGAAAGCCGCTGTGCGCGACAACAATCCCGTGCTCTACCTGGAGCACAAGCTGCTTTACCGCTTGCCAGAGCTGCGCGAAGAACTACCTGAGGAAGACTACATCGTCCCTCTTGGCAAAGCCATCATTCGTCGCGAAGGTGAAGACATGACCATCCTCACCTACGGAGCCATGGTACATCAAAGTTTGAAAGCAGCCCGGGTGCTCGAGGAAGAGGACGACCTGGAAGTTGAGGTCATCGACCTGCGCAGTCTCACGCCACTCGACCGCGAAGCCATCCTGGAATCAGTCAAGCGCACCAACAAAGTCCTGATAGTGCACGAAGACACCTTAACTGGAGGTATTGGAGCCGAACTAGCCGCCATCCTGGCCGAAGACCTCTTCGAATACCTCGATGGCCCCATCACTCGTGTCGCGGCCCCCGACGTCGCCTTTCCATACGCGCCGCCCCTGGAGGCCGCCTTCCTGCCCAATGCCGATAAAATACTCGACGCGGCCCGTAAACTCGCCGCATATTAAATAGGGATGAGAGAAATATTGTGAAGGAACGTAGGGGCCGCACCGCAGTGCCCAATTATGAGGTTTAGGCATGATTCAAATGAACGTGACAGGTCCTCCTCACCAGAAAGGTCCAGCCCTGTCATCCCTTCGCTTCTCTCAGGGCAGGCTCTGAGCGCAGCAAAGGATCAGCGCAGCGAAGGATCTCGCTGCCGATCGCGAGAGACCCTTCGCTGCGCTCAGGGTGACATGGTGGGGCTGTTCAACCTGTCAAGGACGATTCGTCCCAATTGAACCTTGCCTTAACAAAATAATTGGGATAGCGGTAGAGCTGCTGAGGGCCGATCAATCGGCTGTGTGCGCGATAAATCGGCACCTACTGAACATGTAATACAAAGGAGTGACACATGCCTACGCCGGTAAAGATGCCTCGATTAGGGGAATCAGTAGCAGAAGGAACCATCGGATCCTGGCTCAAAAACGAAGGCGACTGGGTTGAAAAAGACGAATCCCTGGCCGAAATCATCACCGATAAAATCAACGCCGAACTGCCTTCACCCATCGCCGGTCGGCTCGCGAAAATACTCGTCAAGGTCGACGAGACCGTCCCCGTCGGCGCAGATATCGCACTCATAGAAGAGAATGCCGATGTCTCAGTATCACCACCAGACCAGGCTGCGCCGGGACCTGATGCCGCCCCCGTAAAAAATCTAGAACAGGCCGCTACGCCGGTCATTGAGCAGAGAGATACAAGCGCAGACAATGGATCAGGAGAAGGAGCAGGTACAACCTCTTCACAACGTCGAGACGAGGAAGAACGCCAGCGCATCTCACCCCTGGCCCGGCGCCTGGCTCGCGAGCACGACATAGACCTGAATCAGATCGCGGGCACCGGTGCCGGTGGCCGTGTACGCAAAGAAGACATTATAGCCTACGTTGAACAGAGACGAGCCGCGCCTGCCGCCGTTTCCGCTGCCTCTTCTTACACCGCGCCACAAGCTGCCCCACAACCTGCGGCCGCTGTAGCGGAGCAATCCATCGCGCCCTCGCCTGCTGCTCCAACGCCAGCGCCTCAACCTGCCGCCGCTCCTACAACCACCGCAGGCGCGGACGAAGAACTGGTAACCCCCAGCCGTATGCGCCTGGCTATCGCCGAGCATATGGTGCGCAGCAAGCGTACCTCGCCCCATGCCACGACAGTGGTGGAGGTCGATATGACCAACATTGCAAAGTGGTTGGAGAAGAACAAAGAAGACTTCAAGCGGCGTGAGGGCTACAGTATCAGCTATGTGCCATTTGTGATGAAAGCCGTCTGTGAGGGGATTCGCAAATTCCCCATGATCAACTCGAGTTGGACGGAAGACAACAAGATCATTATCAAGAAACGCATCAATATTGGTATGGCGGTCGCCACCGATGAAGGGCTGGTCGTACCGACACTCTATGACACGGACCAGTACACCATCGCTGGCCTGGCAAAACAGATCAGCGCCATCGCCCAGCGTGCTCGCACCAATAAGCTTACCCTTCAGGATATGCAGAACAGCACGTTCGTCGTGAATAATCCCGGTACATTTGGTACAATAATCTCAGTACCGATAATCAACCAGCCCCATGCCGGTATCTTGAGCATGGATTCTGTCGTCAAACGACCGGTAGTTATCGAGGACGATGCGATTGCTGTGCGTTCCATGATGTACCTGTGTCTCTCCTTCGATCATCGCATCCTGGATGGCGCGGGTGCCGGTGGCTTCTTGCAAGCCGTCCGCACAAAATTGCAAAGTTACGACAAAGAAATAGACGTCTATTAACCCTGGCAAAGCGTAAATGTAGGGGCGACCCTTGCGGTCGCCCTATTAACTAACCCATAGACGAGGAAACCATAATGACCACCATCATTCCAGAGCGCCGTCCAGAATGGCTCAGAGTGCGTCCGCCTAAAGGTGAAAACTACGAAAATCTGAAGCACCTGATGCGCAGTAAAGAACTGCATACTGTATGTGAGGAGGCACGCTGCCCCAATATTGGAGAATGCTGGAGTCATAAAACCGCCACCTTTATGATCCTCGGGCGTGTCTGTACGCGCAGTTGTGGCTTCTGCGCCGTAGAAACGGGGCGCCCAATTGGCCTGGATTGGGAGGAACCGAAACGCGTCGCTGAGGCGGTGCAGAAAATGGGATTGCGCCACGCCGTCGTCACCTCGGTGAACCGCGACGAACTGAAGGATGGTGGCGCCGCCGTCTTTGCCGCCACGATTCGCTGGATTCGCCGCCTGACCCCTGACTGCAAAGTCGAGGTCCTGACCCCCGACTTCAAAGGCGTTTATGATGCCTTAAAGGTCGTCATCGATGCCAGGCCCGATGTCTACAACCACAATGTCGAGACTATTCCCAGGCTCTACAAGCGTGTGCGACCCCAGGCGATTTACCAGCGTTCCCTACAGGTATTGCAGTGGGCCAAAGAGATGAATCCCGCCGCCCCAACTAAATCTGGTTTCATGTTGGGCCTTGGCGAGACATGGGATGAAATTATCGAAGTGATGCATGATATGCGAGAACACAAGGTTGACATCCTGACTATCGGGCAGTATCTCCGTCCATCTTTTAACCACCTGCCCATTCAGCGCTATGTTCCCCTCGAAGAATTTGCCGCCTTGAAGGCCGAAGGCAAGAAGATGGGTTTTCGCCACGTCGAGTCCGGCCCCTTCGTGCGCAGCTCATATCATGCCCACGAGCAGGCTGATGGAGCCATCGCAGCTATTGGACAAACAGAGTAAATAATCGAATCGAGAGATCCATGAGAGCATTTGTCAACGATACCAACATCGGCTATGATGATCATGGCATCGGGCAGCCTCTCCTTTTCCTGCATGCTTTTCCCCTCAACAAAAGCATGTGGAGCGGAGAGTTGACGACGCTTCTGCAAGAAGAAAGACAATTTCGTCTCGTTGCCCTTGACTGGCGTGGTTTTGGCGA
>CATPCK010000355.1 GCA_955652655.1 uncultured Ktedonobacteraceae bacterium
AACCAGGTCTCTGCCGGAGCCTCCTCTCCAAAGCGACGCGTCCAAGGGTTATCATGGTTAAAAAGCGCCAGGTCCGAAGGGTGTTGATAGCGAAAAATATTGGCCTTGGCCGCCGCATACTCTTCCATCCCGCTGTAGGTATTGAGGTGATCGGGATAGACATTCGTCATAATGGCCAGCGACGGGCTGATTTTATGAGGAGCCAGCCCTTCGAGCTGCCAGCTTGAGAGTTCCAGAACGACCAGTGTTTCTGGAGTGATCTCAGGCAACAATGAAAGCGTCTCTACCCCCGCTACATTGCCCCCCAGGACAGTGGGAGCGCCGCTTCCGGTAAGTATCTTGTAAAGAAGCGTGGAGGTGGTGGTCTTGCCGCGCGTGCCAGTTACACCCAGGATGCGACCTGGACAGGCGAGAAAAAAGAGGGCGATCTCCATTTCGATGCTCGCGCCATGTTCATGGGCGAGATGCACATAGGGGTTAGATAGGGAAATGCCCGGATTGCGTATGACCATTTCAGCCCAGAGAAAATCCTGGTCGCGGTGTTCGCCCAGCACAAATTCTATCGGTAAGCCTGACAGTGCACAAACACTCGGGGCCAATATTTCTGGCGACTTCAAGTCGGTAACACGTACAATAGCCCCCTGTTGTGCAGCGTAGCGAGCCGCCGCCATTCCTGATCCCTGCAATCCCAACCCCATGATCAGTACACGCTTCCCACGCAAATCCATAGCATTAAAATCCTCTCCTCAAAAACATACGAACAATGTCTTTGACACGGGTTTATCTTAGCAGAATAGTTACGTTGATACAAATTCGTAATGATGCAAGAGACCTGAACATTTACGCTCTTATGCTACAATAAGAATAAGAGCATCATTTACTAAATTTCAGTATATCCACTGAGTAACTAGAAACTTATTGTCATGGAGCCAGAGTACTCTGTGCAACTCGAATCAATTTTTCGCTACATGTCGGTGGGGGTCGCCATTATAGACTGTTCCGACCTGCGCATTCGGTATGCTAACCCCTACCTGCTCTCGCTGCTTGACCAACTCCAGCACTCTCAAGCCGTCATTGGTCGTCGCCTGGATGAGATTATCCCGGAGGATTTATTGGGGATAGCGCAGCCGCTCCTAGAACAGGTATGTGCAACGGGACGGCGAATGAGCTGGACCGGTATTCCCTACGAGGGATTCCTGGCCGCACGCGGGCGTACTAGCTGGCGCGTATCAATCGAGCGGACAGGGGTTCAGGAACCCGATTCAGGACGTGAAAGCGACGATGAAGTTCACACGGTATTCGTCACTGTCGAGGATGTAACCGAGCTGGCACGATCACGGCTCTACGTAAATGCCATCGATTCAATCTCTTCAGCCATCGTTGGACCTTTTGCCCTACCTCTGGTGCTCGAACGCATCCTCCAGGCCGTACAAGAAATGGTCGGATCGACGCGCTGCGCCATCTTACTCATCGACGACTGGGAATCGGTTAGCGAATACCGTTATACTGGCTACGATGGACAGGCCGAAATACACACTCCCGCTGATAGACCATCTACGGTGTCCATTGCTGCGCAGAAAGGCGTGCACCTCCGCTCACAAGACTGGCACCCGCAGTTGAGCGAGCAGCTGTTGCTTGGTCTTGTTGCCCGTGATCGCAGTACGCTCGTTATTACCGATACCAGCACGATCCCGGAGATGAAACTTCCTTTGCTTGATGATGGAGGTACGCCCCGCCGTCCCGGTTCTGTTTTGTGTATACCAATCTTTGAGCCAACGCCCGACCGCCGTTTGGGAGACGGTATCAGCGCAAATGGAGCAAAAAACGCCTTTACAAAGAGAGTGCTCGGTACAATCGAAGTATATCATCGACGTGCACGTGGCTTTCCTGCCGAAGAGGTTGAACTACTTGAGCAATTCGCTCAGCAGGCCGGGCTCGCCATACAAAATGCTCGATTGTTTCTGCGTATCGACCAGTTGGCGAAAGATGCCAGCCGAAACCTGCGACAGCGAGAATACATCATGCAGGCTATTCCCGATGGCGTCATCATCTATGATTCTCGCTGGCGCGTGGTTGAAGCGAATCAATCTATTCGTAAGTTATTGGGGTGGACAAACGATGTTATTGGCCGCCATATTACCGAGGCATTGTCAAAGAGCAAGGCTATTTTCTCCCAGGATTACAAAACCAAGGGTAACTTTGTAGCGGAACTTGACCAGCGGACGCGGGAAAGGCTTGTTGACGAAGTGAAGATCATTGGCGCAGATGGACAACACTTTACGCTCAGTCGCTCCTATGCGCCGATACACGACGAGCTTGGGGATGTCTTCGCCTCGGTGGTCATTTATCACGATGTGACGGAACAGGTCCTTGCCAGGGAACGTATTGAAGCTGAAGTAATCGAAAGAACAGCGCAGCTTGCGCAGCGCAACGCTGCACTGGAACTCGCCGGGTTCGCCCAGGATATGGCAAGGGCACGTATGGAGCTCCTCCTTGAGCGTTTGCCATCGGGAGTCATCCTTATATCCGCCGGAGACAGGAGCATTTCCATTATCAATCGCCAGGCGACGCAGATCCTGCAAAACCTCGGCTTACCAATAGAACCACTTTATAACCTGGATGCAGCAACGAGAAACGCGGTTGGCAGCAATGCTGAAGAGCTTCTTCGTATGTCTACAGTCTACGCTTCCTCTGGCTCGCCTGTACCCTACGAGGAAAGCCCTCTAGCCCTGGCGCTCAATCAAGGTGAGGCCAGCGAGGCAGAGCTTCATGCAATACAACCAGGTGGGCAGACCCTCTACCTGCTCGTCAGCGCGGCTCCACTACGAGCGGGTGATGGCACAATTAGCAGCGCAGTGTTAGTCTTACACGAGATCACCAGGCTCAAGACCTTAGAGCGTGCCCGTGAAGACTTTTTTACAACGATGGCTCACGAGCTGAAGACGCCGCTGGCGAACATCCGCGCCCATGTGAGCGCCCTGCTTGCCGAAGACTTACAGTGGTCAAGAGAAGCTCAGCGCGACTTCTTACAATCAGCCGATGAGCAGGTAGACCGCCTGGTGGGAATGATCAACCATTTCCTGGATGCTTCACGCGTTGAAGCCGGGGCGTTACGCCTGGAACTCGAACCAATCCTGCTGCCAGAGCTGCTCGAAGACCTGGAAGAACGCCTGGAGGCTTTGATTACCTCTTCTGGTCGTCACCTTGAGATAAAGATGTCACCAAACTTACCCGCGGTCATGGCCGATTACGAGCTTATCATGAGCGTCCTCACAAATTTGCTCAGCAACGCTTTCCGCTATGCGCCAGAAGGGGATACGGTACTGCTTGAGCTTGAAGCAGTATATGTGCCGGATAACCAGTTCCTTACGGGCGTCGAGTTACGGGTGACTGATCGCGGGCCAGGTATGTCGCTGGAGCAGCAGACAGCGCTGTTCACACGCTTTAGTACTTTCGCAGCTATGAGTCGCCCAGCGATAGACCGTCCTGGGCAGCCAGCAGCTGAAAGGCGCAGGGGAAGCGCGCGCTGGAGTCCCGCGACGGGTTTAGGTCTCTACATCAGTCGTGGCATCATCGAGGCACACGGCAGCAAGCTCACACTCAAAAGCAGTCCAGGAGAGGGGGCATCATTTGCGTTTATACTCGCCGTCTCCGGCAATATCAACAGGGAAGAGAGTTAGGCAAGCATCATGACCACCACAGATAAAAAAATTCGTATCCTCTGCGTTGAGGACGATCCCCAGATGCGTACCTTTCTCCAGGCCCAATTGAAGGCCAGGAACTTTCAGGTTCAGACTGTACGCGACGGTGCCCAGGCAATTGATATGGCCGCCATCTTCGAGCCGCAGCTTGTCCTGCTCGACCTCTCTCTCCCTTCATTGGATGGATTGACATTTTTACGCCGCCTGCGTGAATGGAGCGGAGCGCCTGTCATCGTGCTTTCGGCGCACGACGAAGAGCCTGTAAAGATCAGGGCTCTCGACCTGGGCGCCGACGACTACCTGACCAAGCCGTTTAGCTTGAATGAGCTACTGGCGCGCGTGCGTGTAGCTTTACGTCGCGCCGACGAGACAGCCCGCCTACGCAGTTCAGCAATGGGCGGCGATGCGCAGCGAGCCTACTATCGCTGTGGCGGCGAAAATGGTTTGATAGTCGATTATGCTCACCGCGTCGCTCGATCAGGTGGCCAGATTGTCCATCTGACACCCACCGAATACGACCTGCTCTGTGAACTCACGCGCAACGCAGGCAAAGTTCTGACACATCGTGAACTCTTACAGCGCGTCTGGGGACCTGACTACAGCGGAGAAAACACCTATCTGCGCACCTTTGTACGGCACCTGCGACGCAAGCTGGAACCCAATCCATCAGAACCACGCTTTCTACTCAATGAGCCGGGAGTGGGCTATTTTGTTCCACCAGACGATACCGATGAGAGGTAGATATCGTTGTGTTTGTCATAAGAAATGGGCTCTGTTCACAACAAATTCACAAATCTCACAGGCAATTTCACAGCTTTATTACTGAGTTGAGGGTATACTTTTTCTAAAGAGGAAGACCTCTTCGAGTCTCACCGGCAACGTTGCTGCTGAATGAACTATAGAGCATCGCGGGAGCAGGATGTCAGTCATGCAAGACAGGGACGCTGCGAACACAATGCCGGGAGGCGGCGATAGAAGCGTAGTAAATGGAGCATCATACATCAACACACATGTTTTTGTCGACTCACCGCCCATACAGCAAGAGGCGCCAGAAACGCCAAACCGCATTCTCGTCGTTGAAGATGATACTTCACTTGCTACTTTGGAAGCACATTTTTTAGCCGCGCATAACTTTACCGTAGTGATAGCAAATAATGGAGAGATAGCCGTTACCACGCTTGAAAGCTTCATACCTGACCTTGTAGTGCTTGATCTTGAACTACCCGGCTCACTGAGCGGTTGGGACGTATTACAGGCGCTGCGAAAGAATGCCGCAATACCTGTACTCCTCACCACCAGTATGCCTCTAGACATGAGAAAGTATTTACGTTCTCACGGAGAAACCAGGTCAACGCTGGATCACCTGGCCAAGCCCTTTGCTATGCAGGCACTGCTTAAATGTATCAAGCGCATGTTGACGATTACACCTCAGTAACGGTTTTCATCCGGTGAAAAAGGAGGATCTTATGGACCATAAAGAGGATTGCGAAATGTTACGTAAGGTCGGTTTCGCTGATGTTGAAATGAATCGACTCTCCAGGTTGCGCAGAGATCACAACGAGAAAGCCAGGCTTGAGGCTATCGCCAATCGCCGCCGTCTCGAATTCGTACGTTGGTTGGTCACCGTTGGCAAACTCTCCGAACAATTAGCATAAGTTTACAACAGCAGAATTTTGCACGAAACAAGACCTGCTTTAAGAGATCATGGTCGTCATGATCTCTTAAAGCAGGTCTTGTTTAACTCGGTGGAAGATGTTCGTTGCGTTTGACCAGGCTATCCAGCGCATCTCCTTCATTTATCGCCTCTGGTTCTGCTGGCTCATGTGATGGAGGGTCAGGAAGTTGGCAGACAGAGTTCAGTATCTGTTGGATGAGTTGCGGCGGAGGCTGTATTTGTGGCAATTGCTCGAAGAGTTCATCCAACTCATCGTGTTCTTCGATTACCTCATCACCAAGCGGCCCCTCTCCTATCAAAAAAGCACGCTTCGCGTCCTGCTGCATTCTCATTTCCTCGTAATGCTATTGCGGCTACCTCTATGTTGAGTACGGTCGCGCTTCCCGTTCCGTTTCATTGATGGAGGGAGAGAGAAGGCGTTTACACGGGTAGGTTTTTCGCGATGTCCCTTCAGAAGGGGCTTCGGACCCGTAGGGGCGGGGGAAGGGTGGTGTGGGGAGGGGACGCTTGCGTCGCCCTGGCAGGTGGGGGAAAGCGTGCAC
>CATPCK010000356.1 GCA_955652655.1 uncultured Ktedonobacteraceae bacterium
GCGTTGGCCGCTCCTGGCACCTGTAGTTGTTAACAGAAGCAAAGGTCTGCCTTCAAGTGGCCTGTCGGTCTTGCTCCGATCTGCGCGTAACTCCTCAATCAGCTGGCGGTTGTAGTCGTTTTGATCTGTCACGATCCCTCCTCATCGTCAGTGTTGATGCAATCAGCACTGCTCTTTCAACTTTAAATATATTCCATACAGCATCATGCTAGCACGCGTGTTCGATGACGTCAATATGAACTCACTCGAACATGCAATCATTAGCAGTGGGAGACCTCTCTAATGAGTTTTCACAAAATAATCCGGAGAGCGGACCGTTCATCGAGGGCCGATAAATACGCTCTCGATTAGTTCGCTAGTATCCACATCCAACCCTGTAGCCAGTCTATCTAAAGTAGCAGTAGTCAGTGTCTTCTCTTGAAGAATTGGAGCCCAGGAACGACTTGCGGGACATGCTGCTGGTACTGGAGGTATTGCTCACCAAAGGTCTCTTTCATGAGGCGTTCTTCAGAGGAAAGCTTGATCTCGAAGACGATCACGCCTGCCAGGAAGTAGAAAAGCCCCGGGCCAAGTCCAAGCAGGAGCGCGGACCCCAGCAGCATTGCCAGGATGCCCGTGTAAATCGGGTGGCGCGTCAGGCGATAGGGGCCGGTTGTATGCAACTGGTGGCCGACTTTCGCCTCGGTTGAGACCGACCACATCGTTCCCAGCGCCCAGCGGGCCCACAACGCGAACGCGGTGGCAGCGATCAGGATAACGACTCCGATTATTTGTAGCCAGAACACATTGAAGGTGATGTACCCCCAGATGTCTTTCGGAATGAGCAGGTGCAGCAGGAGAGCAATGGCGATCACTATCAGGAAGACCGGAGACCAACCCACCTGTTTCTGGACAGGCGGAGCCTTGCGGGAGTTATAGATCGCGCCAAGCAGCCAGGCCAGGGCTAGCACGATCCAACAGGCGGCCAGAACGAAATACGTCCATTGCCAGTGCAGCATAGATGAGCCTCCGAATTGAAGAGATTTCAAGGCAGAGAGCGGATCACATGTTCAGATTTGGAAACTTCACCTCTCTAATTTTACCACAGATTGCGAATTGGTATCAGTCTTCCTGGTAGGTTATTTCTCGAATAGTTGGCCTGCGCTCTGCCCCTTGATAGGTGTAGTATCTCGTTTTCTGCAAGAACATGTCATTTCCAGCCAAGCCAGCAGGCATATTCCCATGGTGCAGCCGTATCCATTCATAGCAGCTCGGTGCTACCTCGTAGGCGGCATACTGATGGGTTGCAGCATTCTTGATACGGATTTTCACCTCGGAATCATTGAGCAAGACGAGATTGCACCAGTTCCCGTCGTGTAGTTCAAGTGAGGAGTAGCTCAAAAGACCGGGAGTGTTTGCAAGCTCTGTGACCAGCTTTTTGTCCATGATGCGCAGTTCGGCGGCGTTTGACGGCCTGAGAGGCTTGAGTTTCCCGCTGACAAAGCCGACAAATGCTAGCTCGTTATGCAGCAATAACGTCTCGGGATTGTAAATGGCCATACGATGCGTGCGCCTGTGGCGCTCGTCTAAATAATAGAGTACAGGTCGTGCTGTGGTTGTTTCCTGAGCGAGCGAGCGAAGTGTTACAGAGACGCGTTGTGCCATGTAGCGAAGGACGACGAGGTCTAACTTCGCCTTTCTCACGTAGGGTGGTGCAGAATCAGCCAGTGTTTCGCCTGTGTTCAAGCGGATATCTTTGTCCATATGCTCCTCTTTCACACGTTACATGTGTTCTTCGATTATATATAGATATTACGGAAGCTGATGTAACTCATAGAAAGAATAGCAAATGCGAGTTACATCTCAAGCCAGGTGTGAGAGTTGTTAGAATAGAGAGAAGGCGACCGATTCAGTCGGCGTGGTAGATGCCTGGTGCGTGCGTAGAAGAGCAGAAAAAGGGGTGAGGATGCAATGTGCTCATGTTGAGGAAAGCGAGGGTAAGTAGTTGTAGTGACTGTTCATGCTGTTTCATCGGTACATGCGCTCCAGTAGAATGATGGTCCCCAAGACATGTACATGAGGTTTCTAAAAAGGGACTCTCCTACATTAGATTATAGGCTAGAGCTTGTGTTTTGTCAATTGAGCGAATTGACTTGATGTTGCCTTACTACTTGACTTGAGGGTATCGTGATGCTAAAATGGTTGCAGTTAGAACAAGGAGAGCCATTTTTTCGGGTGTGGCCAAGCGGTAAGGCGACGGTCTTTGGAACCGTTATTCCTAGGTTCGAATCCTAGCACCCGAGCCAACTTTTTTTGATACTGGCGTTACTCGCGGCATGTGCTCTTGCCTGGCAACTGTCTCGTCATCGACCTCGAGTTTGCGTCGTTTGCTTTTCTCCCTCACTATAGAGAAAAGGATTAACATATCCAGTTATGAATACATATGCGACCGTAGTCCTTGCGGCAGGCAAAGGTACTCGGATGCGTTCAACATTGCCGAAGGTACTTCATCCATTGGCAGGCGTGCCGCTCTTAGCACACGTGCTGAATGCGGTTGAAGCTATTCCCTCCTCTCTTGCGTTTGCTCCTTACGCCAAATCAATATCTTCCACTCGCCCTATTGTGGTCCTGGGGCATGGCGCTGGCCAGGTTGAAACTACTTTTGGGGAGCGTTGTCTCTATGCGATCCAGGAAGATCAATTGGGGACCGGACACGCCCTGCTAGCAGCCCGCAACGCGGTAGAGAAGCTCGAACCTCTCCCTGAAGTGGTGCTGGTATGCTATGGTGATACGCCGCTCGTGGGCAGTGAGATACTGGCGCGCGTCCTGGTTGAGCACCAGGAACGGCAAGCGACGGTAACCTTCCTCACAGCCCACACGACATTGTCCAGTGATTTTGGTCGTGTCGTGCGAGATGCTGATGGGCGCGTGCTTGAAATCGTCGAAGTGAAGCGAGCAACAGAGGAGCAGAAACGTATTGACGAGGTCAATTCCGGTGTGTACTGTTTTGATCGGAGCTGGCTTTGGCCAGCATTGGAGGCATTACCTCGCAATGCCTCTGGGGAGTTCTACCTCACTGATCTCATCGGTATCGCAGGCGCGCAGGGCGGTGAAATAGCCACCGTGACCGGAACGCTTGATGAAGCCATTGGCATCAATGATCGTGTGCAACTTGCTGCTGCCGGAAAATTGTTGCGCCAGCGCATTCTTGAGCAATGCATGTATGCTGGCGTGACCATCGTCGATCCAGATACGACGTACATTGATGCTGAGGTCAGTATTGGCTCTGACAGTGTTATTCTTCCAGGCACGATGATTACTGGGAAGTCGCGTATTGGTTCCGCATGCCAGATTGGACCTGGTACAACTATTGATCAATCGGTCATTGGTAATCACTGTATCATTCGAAATTCAGTGCTGGAAGAAGCGATCCTTGAAGACGAAGTGCATGTCGGTCCCTTTAGCCATTGTCGCCCAGGTGCCTACCTGGCACGTAATGTTCGTATGGGCAACTTCGCGGAAGTCAAAAATTCATATGTTGGTGCGGAGACATATATGCACCACTTTAGCTATCTTGGGGATGCCACAGTTGGCGAACATGTGAATATTGGGGCCGGTACGATTACCTGCAATTTTGACGGCGTGAGAAAAAATCGTACGGATATAGGTGACGGAGCGTTCATTGGAAGTGATACAATGTTAGTTGCTCCCGTCACGGTGGGAGAGGGAGCTCGAACAGGAGCGGGTGCTGTAGTGAACAGAGATGTACCACCTGGAGCGCTGGTTGTTGGTGTTCCGGCACATGTGTTACGCATGCGTCAACCCGTAGACGTAGATGGCTCCGCGCAAGATGGCAGCGAAAAGGAGTAAGGGTTACTATGGATGGCCCTGGCTTAGTGAGTATGGCCGCCGGAATCGATTTTCAAGTTCCGCATTTTGATACGGAAGCGTGGTTACAAGTCGCAATTCTGTTTGTCTCCCTGTTACTTTGTGCACTAGCCTCTGCTGCCGAAACATCTTTCACCTCCATCAGCCGCATTAAGCTCAAGAACCTGGTAGAGGAAGGCAATCAACAGGCTATTCAGATTGAAAGAACGCTCTCCAATCCAAACAAATTGCTTTTGACTATCCTGATAGTGAATAGTGTCGCGATGATCGTTGCTTCCAGCGTGGCGACGGTGCTGGCCATACGTTTTTCACATACCTTTGGTGAGCTTATCGCTATCATCCTCATTTCATTAGTGGTTTTGATCTTTTGCGAGATTACACCCAAAACTGCTGCTGTACAGAACCCGCTGCGCTGGGCACGAGCTTTTGTGAGGCCTATGCGCGCTGTCTCATGGCTTCTGCAGCCTGTTGTCTTGACGCTCAGCGCTATTACGAATACCCTTGTTCGCCTCATGGGAGGACAGGTGAGGCATGCTGGCCCCTTCGTCACTGAGGAAGAGCTGCGTTTATTAGTCACAGTGGGTGAAGAGCAAGGGGTACTCGAAGAGGAAGAGACTGAGATGATCCATAGTATCTTCGAGTTTGCCGATACCACTGTGCGTGAAGTAATGATACCGCGCATCGATATGGTGACTTTAGAGAGTGATGCGACGGTTGACGAGGCGGTCGATCTTGCTCTGCAGGGAGGTCACTCGCGTATTCCTGTCTACGAGGAGAATATCGATAATATCATTGGTGTTTTGTATATCAAGGACATGCTTAAGCAACTGCGCGAAGGACACAACAATTACCCGGTACGCGATCTTGTGCGTGAAGCGTATTTCGTTCCTGAGACGAAGAAACTGGATGATCTGTTGCGCGAAATACAGCAGAGGCGTGTGCACATGGCGATTATTGTCGATGAGTATGGTTCGGTAGCCGGTCTCGTCACAATCGAAGACCTGGTGGAAGAGATAGTGGGGGATATTCAAGACGAATACGATCGTGAAGAGAAACTCTACGAGCAAGTGAACGAGAATGAGTATATCTTTAATGCCAAGATCAGCATAGACGAGTTCAATGAAATAATGGGTATGTCATTGGGTGATATAGACTACGAAACGCTGGGAGGATTCTTATATGCCCAACTCGACAAAATTCCGAACGTGGGAGATACAATCACATTCGAGAATGTGACCTTTACCGTATTATCCACACGAGGACGGCGTATTACCCAGGTGCGCGTGGAACGTACACATCCACAGCAGCCGGCTGCTCCTCAAATCGCAGGAGAAGATGGCCACGCGGGGCCATACTTGCTACCTTTGCCACGAGAAAAGCAAGAGGTAGATGGATCAACGGATAGAGATAACGGTGGAAATAGCAGTAATAGTAACGCTCCTTCGGAAGATCCATCTCATTTTGAGTACAGAGGAGCATAATACATGACACCTGGGCTGCCTGCGCTTCCTCGCGCGGTTCGCGTCGTTGAAGTAGGCCCAAGAGACGGTCTGCAAAACGAAAATGCACATATACCCACCGAACAGAAAGTACAGTTCATCACTATGCTTGCCGAGGCTGGCTTGCCAGTTGTTGAAGCAACATCATTTGTCAGTCCACGCGCGATTCCCCAGCTCAGTGATGCCAGCGAGGTCATGGCGCGTCTAAAGCGCATCCCTACGACGGAATATCCTGTCCTCGTGCCCAATCTCAAAGGGATGGAACGTGCCCTTGCTGCCGGCGTGCGATCTATCGCCGTCTTTACCGCGGCCAGTGAGAGCTTCACGCGTCACAATATCAACGCGTCGATTGCAGAGAGCCTGGAAAACTTCCGGCCAGTAGTGGCACTGGCTCAACAAGAGCATGTGACGGTACGAGGATACATTTCGACCGTTTTTGGTTGCCCATACGAAGGTTCAGTGGCGCCAGAGAAAGTGCTCAGGGTGGCCCAGTCGCTATTGGAGATGGGGATCAACGAGTTATCACTGGGTGACACGATTGGCGTGGCGACACCGAACCAGGTCGTTGGTGTCGTGAGCCTGCTGCTTGATAAAGGAAAGATCCCCTCTGGGAACCTCGCTGTTCACTTCCATGACACACGTGGCACGGCTCTTGCCAATGTTTTGATGGCTCTGCAACTTGGCATCAGCATTGTCGATGCCTCTGCTGGTGGGCTTGGCGGTTGTCCCTATGCTCCTGGCGCGGCAGGCAACCTTGCAACGGAAGACCTGCTCTATATGCTTCATGGGATGGGTATCAGTACGGGCGTCAACCTGGAAAAGGTGGCAGCTGCCACACGTTTTATTGCTCCTCTGTTAGGCCATGCACCAACCAGTAAGTATTACCAGGCGGAAGCATGTAGTCGTGTGTAAGCAGTAAGCTAATGCTTCTCCAGGTAATGAATTGCCGTGGCTAACTGTGCATCGCCGCTTGAAAGTATCTGGCTCTCGGTCATATTCCCTGCGTTCTCATCGTTTGGCGACAGCGGAATGGCGTTCGGAGTGAGCTTCACAGAGATATTGGGAGAAATGCCCACGTCACGAATAAAATGGCCATTAGGAGTCAACCATTCGCTCGTACCAAGTAGGATAGCTGAACCATCAGCGAGAGGATATTCCTCAAGAACTGTACCTGTGCCAAACGTCTTCTCACCCAGGATGACTGCGCGCTTGTTATCCTGCAAGGAACCCGATACAATTTCAGCGGCGCTGGCCGTATCAGCATTGACTAGTACTACGATAGGGGATGTAGTATTAACAGTATGGCCGTTGACAGCATACGATTTCCGGTTTCCCGAACTGTCTTGCTCTAATAGCACATTTCCGTTCGCCACAAACTCGCTCGTCGTATCGATAGCTTCTTGAAGGTATCCGCCCGGGTTTTCTCGCAGGTCAAGAATAATTCTAGTCGCTCCGAGCTTTTGGGCTTGCGTGATTTCATCTTTCAGTTGATTGGAGACCCCGGAGGCAAATTGTACTATTTGAATATCGGCAATGTGATCCTGCGCGATATAGTGCATAAGGACGTTAGGAATAGAAATCTCCGCACGCACCACGTTAATGGTCAAGGTCTTTTGAGCCGAGGGGCGACGTACTGTAATCGCGACACTCGTACCAGCTTTCCCCTGGATAAGTGCGCTTACCCCGGCTATATCTTTGCCAGATGTGCTTTTGCCATTGATGGCGACAATGATATCTCCATGCTTAAAGCCGGCCTTTTCAGCTGGCGAGCCTGGAATAGGTGATGTTATGATGAGGTCTTTTGTCTTAGGATCCTGTTTAAGATAAATGCCGATACCGGTAAATATACCGCTCAACTGTTGATTTTCCGCCTGGACATCCTGAGGTGTCAGAAAGCGAGTGTGTCCTTTATCATGAAGCACGTCCAACATTGCCTGGATTGATTTGTATGACATTTGTTTATAGTCTACGGCCTTACGGTCAACATAGTTCCGATCTACAATGGTCCAGGCTTGCTGGTAGAGGTTAGCATATGATTGGGATAGATTACTACGATTGAAAGAATTAGCATAAAGCTGATTGCCGAACCATCCGCCGATAAAAGTAATGACAAGAAGTGCAAGTAAGACGACATACTGGCCAAATCCACGCCCACGCCGTCTATCTTGCATAGGTGCAAGCTGTAGTGGTTCCTGCGGATACATTCTCTGACGAGGAACTCCATTATTTCCTGGTACCTGATATGATGGATATGAGTTATAGTTACTATAAGGCGGCTGCTGAGCTATTGGTACAGGATAGGGTGGTTGCTGGGCTGACGGAACAGAAGTATCGCCTTGTTCCGGCTGTTGTTCATACCAGCGTGGATCATCATAATTGCTCATTGGGGCCTCCAAATAGTTGCTTTTATTGAATTACATCTTTCCAATATTTTTGCGATGCATTACTAAAGATTGTAATAATTGTATCGTAGTCGTTGAAACACAAAAAATCAACTGAATATTAATGAATGACACTCCTACAACGATGACGGTATGCTTTTCATGTCCGTCACTATTGTAGGAGTGTCATTCGTGCAATCTCACCTTTTGTTGGCACCAGCAAACCAGAACATCCGGACTATAGCGCACAAAGAAGAACCTAGCTCTCCTGCGCAGTCTCTGCTACATCGCCATTGTCAGAAAGCTGGGCATGCTGCGGAGCGCTAGCTACAGCATCTGTTTGTCCCTTAGTGTTATGTTGTTTACCTGTAGCAGGCAATGGCTTTTTTGGCGGTTCCCAACCGGGAGCACGGGAGACGATCATCGACATCATCCGGCCTTCCATCATAGGATTGCGCTCTATGACGGCGGAACCTTTCAGCACTTCTGCAATCTCATCCAGCATCTTGCGCCCAATGTCCGGGTGGCGCATCTCAGCTCCACGGAACTGGACGCTGACTCTCACCCGATCGCCTTCAGCCAGGAATTCTTGAATCTTGCGAGTCTTGACATCTATATCATGATCATCTGTACGTGGCCGCATGCGAATCTCTTTGAGTGTGATTGTTTTCTGATTCTTGCGCGCCTCGTTTTCTTTCTTTGCTTGCTCATACTTATACCTCCCGTAGTCCATCAACTTGCAGACTGGCGGTACGGCATTGGGTGAAATCTCAACGAGATCAAGATTTCGCTCGCGAGCAATATCCAGCGCGCGCGGAGGGGGCATCACACCGATCATCTCTCCGTTTTCATCGATTAAGCGCACTTCACGCGCACGAATGCGCTCATTGACCCTTGTTTCGCGTATACGGTCACGGTCACTCCCCCGAAAATCCCTGTTAATAGGCCAAACCTCCTCTTGTTTGTGCTAATGAAGAAAACAAACTATTAAACTTGATAAAGTGTAGCATACCTATACCTTCAAGTCAAATAATTTTTTGAAATTTCCTCGTTATTTCATAATGTTGACACACATTGGGCACATCTTTATGGTATACTTGTAGATACGACACTCCGAGGGTAGCATGTCATTACTTCCTTTATCACAGGCTTTTCTATCAAACAGGCTTGAAGCGAAGGAGAATGCTTATGAGCGGCGATTTAGCCGACGATGACTCGCCGTCATCTGCTCCAACATCGACACTTTTCCGTTTTTCTTCACGTCCACATCGTGCTACCCTTGTACACTGGCAACCCTGGGGACAGGCTGCATTTCAGACAGCTGAACAGCTGGATAAGCCAATTTTTTTAGTGATTACGTCTTCCTGGTGTCAGTGGTGTCATATATTAGATGAGACTACACTCTCGGAACCGAGCATTATAACTATCCTCAATCGCGACTATGTGTCCATCCGCGTAGATAGTGATCTACGACCTGATGTCAATCAGCGCTATAATCAGAACGGCTGGCCAAGTGTTCTCTTGCTTACGCCTGAAGGAGAAATTCTTTGGGGGGGTGTCTATGTTCCCCCCAAACAGATGCTCTATTACCTTGGACATATCCGGCGGTACTATAGTGAACACCGCCATGAAATTTCTGAACAGGTACGTGAACTGCAAGATCGTCGCTTTACGCAAAAACTGACGCAGGCCCTTCCTACTGCCGGTCTCCGCACGCTCTTACCGGAAGAACGTGTCGCACTGACCGATCTGCCCCTGCAAGCTGGAGTCGTTCTGCGAGAACTCTATGATGAAGAATATGGCGGTTTTAGAATTCATCCCCACCTCAAGTTCCCCCATCCAGAAGCGTTAGAACTTCTTTTGATGTTATCGCACCATTACCACCAACCCGATGCCTTCGAGATGGTATGTTATTCACTAGAGCAAATGCTTGATGGCGGCTTGTGGGACAAGGAAGAGGGCGGCTTCTACCGCTACTCCGCCTCAAGCGATTGGAGTATGCC
>CATPCK010000357.1 GCA_955652655.1 uncultured Ktedonobacteraceae bacterium
AGGGCGATTCTGGTAGATAACGTTCAGCGTGACCGAGGGGGGAGAGGAAGAATATGAGGGTGGTGAAAGCGGCCATTTGGGGGAATCTGCACGAATACATTGCTTTTTTCAAGGTTTAGATGTATATAGGGTAGAGCATACCTACTTTCATAAGAAGAGAGGTCCCCTATTATGCCCGTACTTGAAAAAGCCACCGGTAAACTTGCCCTCGTCAAACTGGAATATCATCCTACTATCCACGACATGCCCACAGATGAGCGACCTCGCGAGCGGCTCAAACATTATGGTCCCAAGGCGCTCTCAACGGCGGAGCTGCTGGCGATCATCCTGCGTACGGGAACATCGCGGGATAACGTGATTGAACTGGCGGGAAAACTGCTGGCGAAATATAGTGGCCTCAGCGGACTGATGCGCGCTGATTTTGGTGAGCTGTGTTCAGAACACGGCCTTGGAGAGGCCAAAGCCTCGCAACTGAAAGCTGCATTAGAGATAGGGCGGCGCCTGGGTATGTTACAAAACGAGGAGAAGTATCAAATAAAATCGCCAGCTGACGCCGCGAACCTGGTGATGCCAGAAATGATGTACCTTGACCATGAACAAGTGCGCATCTTGATACTCGATACAAAGAACCAGGTTGTGGAGAATATCAATCGCTATCAGGGGACGGTCAATAGCTCTGTACTGCGCTCGGCCGAAATATTTCGCCCGGCCATTATTCGCAACTGCCCTGCCGTGATCGTCTGTCACAATCATCCCAGTGGAGATCCAACACCTTCACCAGAGGATGTCGCTGTAACTGAACAACTGGTGAAGGCCGCGGAATTTCTCGATATTGACCTGGTGGATCACATTGTTATCGGGAGCCACAGGTTTGTGAGCCTGAAGGAGCGCTTGCGCTGGTGAAATCAAAAGCATAGAGCGAGCAGGCTGCATGTCGCTGAATTGCGCTCAGCAACATGCAGCCTGCTCGCTCTATTTGTTACGCCTGGCTCGCAGCAGCGGCTTTCTCCGTTTTACGCCGCTTCGGTCGTTCGTGGCCGTTGGCGGTCTCTTTGGACTTCGCCTCCTGCTGCCGCTTCGCGGGTTCGAGCGCAGCCTCGAGTACCTGGCGAATATCGGTGGCGAAAACAAAGTGCATCTGATCGCGCAGTTCTTTTGGCAGGTCTTCCATCAGGTCCATCTCGTTCTTCTTGGGCAGAATGACGGTATGGATGCCTGAACGGTACGCCGCCAGCACCTTTTCTTTGATGCCCCCGATCGGCATTACTTTGCCACGCAAGGTAATTTCGCCGGTCATAGCAACGTCGGAACGGACCTTGCGCCCGCTGGCCAGTGAGACCAGCACGGCGACCATAGTCACGCCTGCCGATGGCCCATCTTTGGGGATGGCGCCTGCCGGTACGTGAATATGGATATTCTGATCCTCAAAGACATTCTGGGAAAGGCCGAGTGAGACAGCATTGGAGCGCACGTAGCTCAGTGCCGCCATGGCCGACTCTTTCATTACGTCGCCCAACTGCCCGGTCAGCGTCAACTGGCTCTGCTTGCCTGGCATAGCGGCGGCTTCAATGAAGATGATCTCACCGCCCACGGCTGTCCAGACCAGCCCTGTCGCGATACCCGGGCGATCAATGCGCTCGGCAGCTTCCTCGAAGAAGCGCCGCCGCCCGAGATACTCAGGAATCTGCTCCGCGGTCACAGCAATGGGTGTCTCCCGGCCTTCCGTAATCTGTTTCGCCACTTTGCGGCAGAGCGAGCCAATTTCACGCTCCAGGTTACGGACACCTGCCTCGCGTGTATAGTCACGCGCAATACGGCGCAATGCGTTATCATCGACCGTTAGCTCATCCTTGTTCAGCCCATTGGCCTCGAGCTGCTTGGGCAGCAGGTAGTTGCGTGCGATATGGAGCTTCTGCTCTTCGGTATAGCCGGAGAGTTCCAGTATTTCCATACGATCGCGCAACGGCGCCGGGATAGGCTCTAAAGCGTTAGCTGTCGCGATAAACATCACCCTGGACAGGTCAAAAGCGAGATCCAGGTAGTTATCGCGGAAGTTATAGTTCTGTTCAGGGTCCAGGACTTCCAGTAGAGCCGAGGAGGGATCACCGCGCCAGTCGGCTCCAACCTTATCGACCTCGTCCAGCATAATCACCGGGTCATTGGCCTCTACACGGCGCAGCGTCTGGATAATGCGCCCCGGCATCGCTCCTATGTAGGTGCGGCGGTGACCACGAATCTCGGCCTCATCGCGAATGCCACCAAGGGACATACGGGCGAACTTTCGGCCCAGCGCCCTGGCAATTGACTGGCCAAGCGAGGTCTTTCCTACTCCAGGGGGGCCGACAAAGCAGAGAATTGGCTCGCGATTGATCTGGCGCGTGGCCTCATCTGATTGCAGCGGCTGCGTAGGCGTTCGCCCCTCCGTATCAGCGTCGGTGGCAGCCGCCTCAGCCTCTTCTTTCAGGCGCACAGCAACGCGCTCTTCCTTCAGGCGGCGCACAGCAAGGTACTCCAGGATGCGATCTTTGATCTTTTCCAGGTCATAGTGATCATGGTCAAGCACCTCTCGCGCATGTGGTACATCGATTTTCTCGCCGGTGCTCTTCGACCATGGCAAGCTGGCCAGCAGTTCAATGTACGTACGAATGATACTGTATTCAGGCGAGATGGTGGGTAACTTCTCAAGCCGTGACAGTTCACGATTGGCTTCTTTCAATGCCTCTTCTGGCATCTTCGCTTCGTCGATCTTGCGGCGCAACTCGTTGACGGTGGCCTGTTCTTCACTCTCCTCGCCGAGTTCGCGCTGGATGGCTTTGAGTTGTTCGCGCAGCAGGTATTCACGCTGCACCTTGCCCATTTCTTCCTGAGCGCTGGTCTGTATCTTCTTGCCGAGCTCGAATATTTCCAGCTCGTGAGTGAGGTAACTGCTGAGATTTTCCAGCTTGGCGCGAACAGAATCGAGTTCGAGCAATTTCTGGCGCAGTTCCAACTCCATTTGCATGAAGGTGGCAATGACATAGACGACCTGGCGAGCCTCTTCGAGATTGAGCGTAGCGGCGGCTACCCCTTCAGGGACGTTCTGCACAAGGGCAACCAGGCGCTGGAAGTAGCTGACAACGTTGCGTTTAATGGCCTCTGTCTCTTTATCCTCTTCCTGCGTATCCGGTTTGAGCGTCACGTGGGCGGCAAGGTACGGTTTCTCTTGCGTAAACTCGCCGATGTCCACGCGCTCCAGGCCCTGGACAATAATCTGGATGGTGCCATCGGGCATGCGGATCATACGAGCCACA
>CATPCK010000358.1 GCA_955652655.1 uncultured Ktedonobacteraceae bacterium
CCACATAGTCGCCCAACCCCTGTACAAGATCCTGCTTTGTACGGAAATAACGATAGACCGTGGGCACTGAGACGCCCGCTTCGCGCGCCACACCGGGGATCGACCAGGTCACCGCGCCGTTGGCCATCGTCCTGATCAAACCCTCCATGATAAGGTCGCGCGTCCGTTCCATATGCTCCTGGCGGAGCTGACTCTGATAAGTTTTACGCTCTTTCATGATATGAAGCATATCATAATAATATGGTTCATATCAAGTATTCACAAAAGCATTCCACTACAGGCAGACCCATTTCTGTAACTTATGGGTTTCTCTTAGCCTATTGTTAGGAAACAAGGATAAGTCTACAATATAATAAGCGTATAACGTCTACTAGACAGGCGGTAGTACAGAAAGGAGCAGTTCCATCCTTCACTTAACATAACTAATACCATGTGCATATTTTTTCGGCGCCGTCTGACTTTTTTTGCGCATGAAAGAAAAAGTGCAATGCAGTTGTATTGGCCCTTGATCTTTCACGGCGGACAAAACTTTACCAATTAGATCGTAGTTTGGCAGGAGCAGGCTAAGGCGTCTAGCCCTGTCTTCTGCCTTCAGAATTGAGGAAAACAATGTATAGAGGTCAAACTGGTATGTTGGCCTGGATGTTACACCGCATTACAGGCATAGGTGTACTGCTGTTTCTAATCGTCCATATCGTGGACATTTCTCTCCTGGGGTTCGGCCCCAATGTTTATAATGAGGGTATAGCGCTGTTCGGTACCCCCATTGTACGCCTTGTTTCTCTATCATTGATCGGGGCCCTCCTCTATCATGCTTTCAATGGTATCCGTATTATGCTGGTTGACTTTGTACCAATGGCAGCGCGCTATCAGAGGATCTTGTTTTGGACGGTGATGATCCTGACCATTATTTGCTTCCTTCCCATGGCATATTTTGTGATTGCGCCGATCTTTGGTGTGAATGCAGGCAATACTGCCTCAGGCATGTAATGTTCCTATGAGTTAGTTCCCCTGATGGAACTCAGGAAAGAGGAGAACTGTAATGCGTATTTCTACAGGATATGGTAGTCGCCCTGCATCTGGTGGATTTGAAACCTTTACCTGGTATTTCATGCGTATCTCGGCTATTGGACTTGTCTTTCTCGCCATTATTCACCTGATTCTGAATCATGTGACAATCGACGTTGCTTGTACCAGTTATCAGTTGATCGCGGGACGTTATGCCAACCCCTACTGGCGCGTCTACGACTGGCTCCTGCTGACCCTTGCGCTTTTGCACGGTATGAATGGCCTCCGGGTGGTCATTGATGACTATGTGCGATCCACCGCATGGCGTATCCGCCTGGCATCTCTGCTGGCAACCTTGACGTTAGCCCTCTTTATGGTGGGCACCGTTACTTTGATTACCTTCCAGCCTGTTGTCGGTAGCCTTGGTCCTCACTGTTTGAAATAGGCGGGTAAGGATCTTTCAACAGCAGGTTTTTGGTGGTGGTGTGGACGTGGCTGCCTCAGACCGCCACATCTACACCATACAAAAACAAAACTGCGCAGAGACCAGCCCGGTTTTTACCCTTTTCGGTGCTCGCACTTCTCCCATACACGGATATACTGCTCCGCGGAACGAAATAGAGGCGACAGGTCTTCGTCAGTCAACCCCACGTTCTTCATATCCTGGATAAAATCTGGCAGCATCCCATAATGAGCAACACCGTCGATGTTGATGTCGAAGTCACGTCGGCCGGCGTAACTGCGTTGCAAGGGAGTATTTGTTCCCTGCATAGCTTGAAAGAGCCGCCAGATGGGCTGAATTTTACCATACATGCAGTGTACGGGTTCCGGGTCAGAAGCCGGAGGAGGCTGGCCTACTTTAACCAGGTAGGCGGCCCTGCGCTCCCATTGCATGTTCTGGCTGGTGCGCCTGCTTCTCAGCGCTCGTCCGCTGGCAGCAGGATGGGATAATCGCCCCGTGGTCGCGGCACAGAAGCCTTTCACCAGGTTGGTAACCCTGGCGCTTATGCCGTGTGGAAGCTGTTGGAACCAGGGCTCGCCACCAGCATAGTAGAGCGCTACAGCCTGCCAGATAGCGCGCTCCACGTGATCAAAGACCTCGCCTTCGATCACACCTTCAAAGCGATAATTTCGCACATCCTTGAGCGGGGTCACGTAGCGTACGCCATTGCTTTGAGCGAAAACCTGCTCTCTGCGCTGCTTCTGGCGCCAGGTATCCCGTCCCATACCTGGGATGTTATAGTGCAGGTAGTAGGCGGCATTCAAGCCAAAGCGGGGGCATGGAGATTTATAGAAACCGTTCATATCGGTGCCGATGCCAACGCCTCTTCCATTCATCTTCTCCGTCGCATACAGGTAAGCCTGCGCCCAAGAGGTAGATGAGCCAGCACAGTGCGGCGCTACTTTAGCGGCAAGCGAAGGTATCACCTCCTCAACTGCGCGATTATCCTGCTGATTGAGGATGGGCGCGACCATACCGCCCAGCTGGTATATCCTTTCGAGTTGCCGGGGCGTCTTGAAAAACTCGCTTGAGCACTTATGGATACTAGCTGTTTCCTGGTGGTGCCAGGCCAGTTCTTGAAAATGCGTATGGCCTGACACAACCGGGTAATCGGAGCTTTCGGCGATATCTAATGTCCGATCCACCGCTTTGTAAGACATGTGGTCTATATCGATCAACATGCCCAGGTGGATCATTTCTTTGATGAGGAACTGGCCCTGTGCAGTCAGTCCCTCGACATTGACGTGGCCGCCGTGCACCTGGCTGTAGTCGGGAGGAGCATAGAATGGTTTAGGAGGGAGCTGGTAGCGGCCAACCGCGGGGCCGGGGTCTTCACCCAGCCTGAACTCTACCCCGCCGGCGCTCCCATCTTCAACCTGAAAATAATCATCGCGCAAAAAACGATTGATCACATTAAATAAATCGTTGTAGATTGCTGAGCCGCCAAAGGCATTATTAGCAAGATGGATAGGAAACATGTGACGTACGCCCAGGTCATGATAAAGGTGATACAAATATGAGCGTATCTCATCTTCGGAGCAATCTTCCGGGCGATGCCAGTTGCCAGGTGAATCTACTTCGACACCCAGCACGATAGCCAGTTTATGCTGCCTGATAATGCGGCGCGCGCCAGCGGCGCTGTAGGCGATTTCCATCCAATCGGCATGGCGAGCTACCAGTTCTTTGATAGCGGTGAGCTGGATTTCTACCGCCGCTTTGTCATCGTGCGGTTCTTTTGTGTGATGGCGGCTAAACTCATGGGCAAGGAGTTCATTATTGACGACGTGGGCAACCATCAGGCGCAGCCCACCCTCGTAGGCCCGTTTGATCCAGTCAATATACATCTGCTGGTGAATAATAGTGGTAAATTTCGGCCAGCCATCAAAATCTGGAAAACCGCCAACTGGATGGCCCGGATAGAGCCAGCCCAGGAGACCGGAACTGTACCCTGTCTCCTCAAAAAAAGCCATGAGAAAGCTGCCTACACCCTTTGACCAGGTCAGTCCTGTTCCCCTCAAGCCATGGGCCGGCGTACAGTTGGCAAGGGCGGCCTCGATGGGCCCATCGGCTTGACCCCAGAAGGGAACCCCTCCAAAAGCAAGCGAGGCCATTGGATGCGCATGCAGATCGGCAAAACCCCATACAGGTGCTGAAGGATCACCGCCTCCCTCGCTGAGGGGCGTCACTTCAGGGCATTCAGCGGAAAAGCGTATGTCATCCACACTGATATGGTTTGTGGACGTGGTATCAACGATACGCACGCAGCCATACTCACCCTCCAGTTGTGCGGAAAGAACATCAAAGACAACGCGCCGCATAATCTCAGAGCCGTTGCCGGTCTCAGCAAAGACCGTCAGAAAGTCACCTCTCCCTGGAATGGACACGAGCGGGTAGGAATGATGAGCGAATTTCCCCGCGTTCGCTGCCGTTGCTCTCACCAGCAACTCGACGCGCAGATTAGCGATGTCCTGTTCGCCTCCGATAAGAAAACTGAACCAGGGATAATCTCCATCGATGACAAATTCCTGGGAGGTGAGTGTTCCTATCAGGTGATCCCCGGTGTGAATCCAATACTGGTGCCGATTGCCCACGGGGTAAGGACCGTCCCAGTAATCGCCGCCAAGGGGCACCAAAGCGGGCCTGACCTTGCTCGCGCGCACCCTGTCGCCGTGGATTGGCTGGTTGACAAACGCCTCTCCCTCAGCCATCCAGTGCGCTCTGTTGCCTGGCTCAAAACCGAGCCGTAGTGGCTGCGTATATAGCTCCATGATGGAAGTATACCTCTTCAAGTGTTTTATGGCTATTCATGTTCCTCTTTTCTCGATC
>CATPCK010000359.1 GCA_955652655.1 uncultured Ktedonobacteraceae bacterium
AGCGCCTGCATCCTTTGGTCTGGGAGCGCCTCTGCACGCAAGAAGGCCATGTTCGTGAGCATGTCAAGATCTTTGTCAACAACGAGATGATCACCGGACCTCATGGCCTGCAGACCACATTGAAGCCAGGTCAAGAAATCATTGTACTTCCCTCTACTTCGGGTACCTGAATCAATAACAGAGTATTGTTGATGCAGCCTGCTGGGCCCTGGTATGTACATGAGACTCCTCTTTCCTGTCTGTTTTGGTGAAAACCGCCACGTGGTATACTTTTATAAAGTATTGGCATCGCCTATCATAGATTTGAGTTTTGAATGAAGACCGAACCGCAGAAAGATATTCTCTCCAGCCAACCAGTCCAGCCTGAAACCTCTGCCTCCAATGTTCCTGTCCCAACGAAGAAACGAGCAGGTTCATGGGCTGTGCTGCGTAACCGCAATTATTCCCTGCTATTCTGGGGTCAGCTCATATCCGCAGCTGGTACCCAGATGCAGGTTGTTGCTGTTGCCTGGCAAGTCTATCTCCTCACTCATTCAGCCATTGCACTAGGCTTGATCGGTCTTGTCCAGGCCATCCCACGTTTAATTTTTTCGCTTGTCGGAGGTGTCTTTGCCGACGTGTTTGATCGGCGCAAAATGCTCCTCATTATCGAGATCACGCTGGCTGCTACCTCAGCGGTGCTTGCGCTATGTACGATCTTCCATATAATCAACATGTTCATCATCTACAGCGTTGTCCTGGTTGCCGCCAGTGTATCCGCCTTTGAATTCCCAACGCGCCAGGCCGTAATTCCCACGCTTGTGCCACGGGAACAGATGCCTGACGCCATGTCCTTGAGTATGGTCATGATGCAGTTGACTTTCGTCATTGGCCCGACCCTGGGTGGCTTCATCATTGCCTGGTTAGGGGTCGCGAATACTTACTGGATCGATGTCATTTCCTATTTCGTGGTTATTGCTTCACTGCTCCTGATGGTTATTCCACGCGTTCCTGTTGAAAAGCGAGCACAGGCTGGTGTTGGAGCATTGGTGGATGGTATGCGTTTCCTGCGCGCACACCCAATCATCCTGGCTGTCCTTTCGCTCGATTTTTTCGCCACCTTCTTTGGCTCACCCCGTGCGCTTCTGCCGGTGTATGCCAGTGATATCCTGCATATAGGTCCCCAGGGTTTGGGTTTATTGCTGGCGGCTACCTCTATTGGCGCTGTGGCTCTCACTCCCTTCACCGGGCGTATCAGTCGTATCTCGCGTCAGGGGTTAGGTGTTGCGCTGGCGATTATTTTCTGGGGCATATGTATTATTGCCTTTGGGTTCTCGCCAGGACCTTTCTGGCTCTCTGTGCTCTTCCTGGCAGGCTCCGGTGCAGCTGATATGGTTAGCATGATCCTGCGTGGCCTGGTGATTCAACTCACCACCCCCGACGAGTTTCGTGGGCGTATCAGCGCGGTCAATGCAATGTTTGTCGTTGGCGGTCCTATGTTGGGACAGTTCGAGTCAGGTGTTGTGGCTGGCGTAGTAAGCCCACAGTTCTCCGTCGTGAGCGGCGGAGTGGCCTGTATCCTTGCGACAGTAGCTATCGTTGCCTGTGTTCCTGGATTGCTGCGCGTAAAAATCAAGTAACTCTGTCGGGCTACTTTACGAGATCGCGCAGCGTTGGATTTAGTCATTCTCAATGAGCCTCCCATCGGAAAGTTCCCATATCTTGCCGCCGAAGCGCTGGATAAACCATCTATCATGAGAGATAGCAATGACAGGTCCAGGGAAAGCAAGGATAGCCGTCTCAAAAGCTTCGAGTACATCTAAACTGATGTAGTTTGTAGGCTCATCCAACAACAATACATTAGGACCTTGCGCCATCAGGCAGGCAATTTCCAGCTTGCGTCTCTGACCGACGCTCAGCTGACCAACTCTTTTTGTCATATCCTCCAGGCGGAACAGGCCATATCCAATCAGCTTTGCCACGAAGTCCGCCTCATATCCAATCTGCCCATACCTGTACGTCTCAAGCACCGTCTTCGCCGGATCAAGGTCGGTTGGTTCTTGAGGGAGATACCCAATGCGGGCACCCGTCGCCACCTGCACCTCACCCTTATCTGGCGTTTCGAGCCCCATCAGTATCTTGAGAAGTGTTGTCTTACCGGTCCCATTTGGCCCGAAGAGCACGATACGAGCATCTGGGGGCATAGTCAGATGTACTCCAGAAAGGATGCACCGTTCGCCCCAGCATTTCGTCAAATCGGTAGCGCCGAGAACTACGCGAGATTGTATCTGTTCAGTATTAAAGTGGGAACTGACCCTGATCAACTCCGGTGGCCTGTGAATTGGATCCGCTTCGATGCGTTTGAGTTGTTCCTCAGCTGCCCGCACATTGCGCGAAACGGTGCTGTCAACTCGCTGCGCGAAGAAGTAGCGAGCATATTTATCGTTGTCTCTGGGGGCGCGATATGTATGACCGACCTGGCGTGCTGTCTCACGGATACGCTTACGGAGCTCCTTGACTTCATCTTGCTGTCTCTCGTAATCCTCCTCCCATTTCGCGCGTTCGGCAGCTTTTGTCTGCGTATAGGCGTCATAGTTTCCCTCGTATCTTTTGAGATGGTGATTGTACTCGTCGATCTCGAGAATCTGATTGACTGCCCTGTTCAAGAATTGTCTATCATGTGAGACTATCATGATCGCGCCACTGTAGTGTGAGAGGTACGTTTCGAGCCATTCCATACTGGCGAAATCAAGGTGGTTGGTCGGCTCATCCAGGAGCAACAAATCCGGTGATCGCAGCAGGAGTGTGGCCAGACCAATACGCGCCTTCTCTCCCCCAGAGAGAGTCTCTACCGCCTGGGTACGTGGCAGGTACGAGATACGTAGACCATGCAGCACTGTGTCGATTTTATAATCAAGCTCATAGCCCCCTCGATCCTGGAACCTTGTAGAAACATGTCCATACTCTTCCAGGAGTGCAGTCGTTTGCTCCTCACTTGCTGTCGATAGGCTGGTCTCGATGTGTCGCATGCGTTCTTCTAACTGTCGCAGGTTGCCCACCGATTCCAGGATCAAGTCCTGGATTGTGCGCCCGTAAAAATCAGGGGTTGTTTGAGGCAGATAGCCCACTTCTATTGAGGAAGCAAAAGAAAATGTGCCGGCATCAACCTCTTCTTGCCCAACCAGGATTTTCAACAGGGTAGATTTGCCTACACCATTGGAGCCAACGATACCAACGCGCTCGCCAGCGTTAATGATAAAGGATATGTCATTGAGTACACTGATTGCGCCATATGATTTCGAAACGTCGTACACAGATAAGAACGTCATAATCAGACCTCGCTTGCTTATGTGATAGCGGGCCGACCATATGTTGTGCTGACGATGCATGCAAAGAGGCCAGAGATTACACTACTTTGGAAAGCAGGGTGAGAAAGTCTGAGAGCCCCGATTGTGGATGATGATTGCCACAATCCCATGAGCACGACATACGGCAGCGCGTCTAAGGAATAGAAAGTGTGAGAAAGGTTGTTGGGAAGTATTTGGCTGATAAGCCGCATATGTTCCACTACAACAATTTTAACTGCCTGTATGTTGTGATCACTTCTTTTTCAAGGGTCTCTCCATCTGGTGAGGGGATAGTCTTTGAATAATACCAGTATATATCAGGGTACCAGCGAAGTCAATAAAATAATAGGTAGCTATTATTTGTCTAATAGTTTAAATACGAGACTGATCAGAACAATCTTGCCTGGTGGAATACTGCTGCTGCTGGTGTAATTGATGAATTGTACGCATCACTTTTGCTAGAGAATCGTCGAGAGGATTAGAGGTGTCAATGAGGCAGCCACCATCGTCATAATTTTCAAAACGTGGCTTCCATTGCATCCATTCCTCCCACGAGGTAATCTGGAACTCGGAAACCTTGCCTTTACGACCCTCCAGGCGGCGTTTTTGCACTTCAGGAGGGCACTGACAATGGACTACCAGCATCGGCGTTTGGAAGTTCCTGGCCAACTCCTTCGCTTGTTCGTAAGTGGTACGATAGGTTAATGGAGTGTCAACGACCACACTGAGCCCCAGTCGTAATTGTTCTTCAACGAGGGTAAACATCAGTTCATATGAAAAACGCCCAACCTGGGGCTGGTTTCCGAAAAGATCTACAGCCTTTTGCCGTAGAATATCTCTATCGATAAGAGGTGCGTGCAAGGCAGTTGCGATAGCACGCGCTATCGTACTTTTGCCGGTGCCAGGAAATCCACGCATAACAACGAACGTAGTTTCACTATGCACAGTTCTAATCTCACTTCAGAGTATATTTTTCAGTCATCATTGTTCAATCAGTATAACCGCATTTTTTTGTGTTGTCCAGGATTCTGAGTATGACTTAGAGCAGCATCTGTGCATAAAAAGGGGAGATTTGTGAAGGAGGGATGCCAGCATATCACCTTGACTCAAAATCTTTGCAGCGTTATTATCTATTACGATCAAACGTTACCGACAGGAAAAAAAGATTCGATGATGAAGAAACTTCGTGGGCGTAACCTGGCCCACCCCGGGTGTTTAATTGGCATAACAGTAGGTATGACCGTTGGTATTGTTCTTGCTGGCATCCTTGCCGCAGTTTTTAATATCGCCCTCAATACCGTTCTGCTCACCTGGTTAGGGCTTACGTTAGGCCTTGGAGTGATTGGTTGGATTGCCGGTGATCGTCTCACTTCGAGGTTTCCCCCGCTGGAAGAAGATATGCAGTCTTCTTCACCACCCAGTCCACCTGCACCATTGAGCTAGAAAGAGGAGATCGCCGAGAGCATCCTCGTAAAGTAGGAAGGGTGTTGCTCCCTGTGCTCCATTCCCGCTTTATCTCTTGATTTCGCACTGGCACTTTACGCAAAAATGTGGTATATTCTACTTTACATCGGCAATGAATCGGATGTATTCTTCTCTTTCTCAATGATTTGCCGATAGGCGGAGCGAAGTGGCTCCCAGGCGATGATGCGTGTTCTTGTAGTTCCGTATCACCGTGGATTCTCCGACGTTGCTGACCACCGGATACGGGTTTCCCCTGCTGTGCTGTCGTTAGTCTTGTTTGTGATGTAAAGTTACCCTTTACCAGCACGAACTAGGAGGATACTCATGTCAATTAACGAATTTCGTCGGCCTGTCTCTGTCGACTCGGCTCCGCGTGGCAGTCGCTGTGAGTGGTGTGGTCAACCTGCTGAGCAGCAACTCACCGCTATAGGTGGGTTCTATCACAACGATAGCGGGCTTTTTTGCCGCCCTTGTGGTGAGCAATTTTCTCTTGCCGTTGCAACAAACTCCGCGCAGATGGCAGCAAACGACACAAATCTGCATCCACTCTAAAGTAGCGTTTTACTGTCGAAGACCAGGTGCACGCTGGTGCACCGGCGACAACAAGAGAGAGACCGCTCCATTTCGTATCGTCTTCTATCAAGGCAGCATGAAGTGGAGCGGTCTCTCTTATGGACTGGGCTTGCTCACTGTGTTAAGCGTAGCGTGCCATGTACTTGTCCAGGTCAAATTCCTGGGCCTGTTGAGACAACTGATGAGCCGCCTGGTCCATTGTGGGGCGTTCATTATGGTAGAAGATGCCCATATATTGCTTCTCGGTATCCATTGCTAGCGATAAGGCCTTCAATTGATCACCCGGGTCGTGGTCAGCCGGTATGGGAGTCACCGATGCGTCCCATGCATCAAATGTATTGTAGAAGGTTGGACAAGGGCTCAGTGCATGAATGAACGAGAAGCCGTGGTGAGTCATGCCCTGTTCGATCAAAGCCGCCAGTTCTTTGGGTTTGGCTGAATAGCCGCGCGCCACGAAACTGACATTCAACGTTAGCGCAGTTGCTATCGGGTTGAATGTCGAGGCCAACATACCGTAAGGCGTTGACTTGGTTACATGGCCATGAGGTGATGTCGGCGAGGTCTGGCCTTTTGTCAGGCCGTAGGTCTCATTGTCCATCACGACGACCGTGATATCAATATTTCGCAGTGCAGCATGTAAGAGGTGACCTGCTCCAATGCTAAAGAAATCGCCATCACCGCCGACCGCAACAACGGTCAGATCAGGGCGAGCCATTTTCAATCCCTGGGCAACGGGTAATGCACGACCGTGTACACTGTGAAACCCAAAAGTCTTCATGAAATGCGGAAAGCGACTGGAGCAGCCTATCCCTGATACAACCACCGTTTGGTCCGGTGACATATTGAGACCAGCCAGGCCACGATAGGTGGCGTTCAGTACACCAAAATCGCCGCACCCTGGACACCACGTTGGCTTTACTTCACTTTTATAATCTTTTGGCGTAAGAGTTACATGTGTCTGTACCAAGATTAACTAACCTCCTCGATTGCCCGTAGGATTTCGCCTGCGGTGAAAGGAATACCACCAAATTTATTCACGCGAATAGCTTGTAGGCCATACTTAGCGCCCAGTAAATTGGCCAATTGTCCAGTGTAGTTACACTCAGGGACAATCACCGTCTTCACCGAGCGGATAAAATCGCGAATTGTGCGATCAGGTAAAGGTGAAAGAATCTTCGGATGAAGAGCCGCCACTTTATACCCCTTTTCACGAGCGCGGTCAACGGCTTCCTGGATTGTTCCCTCTGTCGAACCCCAGCCGATAATACCGATAGTGGCATCCTCATCGCCATACCGTTGTGGTTTGGGCAGCTCCTCGGCCGCGGTATCAAGCTTACGGTAACGTTTTTCCATCATTGCCGTATGATCTTCTGGTTCATAATCGGGATGGCCTCGCTCATCATGTTCCAGTCCAGTGGCTACATAAGCCATAGCGCCGGGACCAGGCGCGCTGATTGGAGAGATGCCACTTGCAGTATAGGCATAGCGTGAGTAACTGTGCGCAGCCTGGGCAGCGCCTTTTCCGTTGGCAGATGAGCCGTTTGCTTCAAATTTGATGCGTCCTTCAACCTCCAATGGTTTGAAAGCGCTGCGATCTACGCTCTCGACGCGAGCAGTCAAGGATTGATCGGTGAGGAAGATAACAGGCATCTGGTAGCGTTCGGCCATGTTAAAGGCCTGGATGATCAGGCTGTAGCAATCTGCGACATCGGTAGGTGCTACAACCATACGAGGAGTGTCACCATGGCTCGCGTTGAGGGCAAAGCTCAGATCTGACTGCTCCATCTTGGTCGGCATACCAGTACTGGGGCCAGCGCGTTGAGCGTCCACAATTACCGCGGGAAGCTCTGCCATCGATGCATAACCGATCAGTTCGGTCATCAGAGAGAAACCCGGGCCGGATGTTGCAGTCATGGAGCGCACACCCCCAAAGGATGCGCCTAGAACAGAAGCTAAAGCCGCGATTTCATCTTCAGCCTGCATGAAGGTTCCCCCGATCTGGGGCAATTCTTTTGCCAGGGCCTCCATAATATCGCTCGCGGGTGTAATTGGGTACCCTGCAAAGTAACGACATTTGGCGGCAAGGGCTCCTGCTACTACGGCCTGGTTGCCGTTAAGCACAACACGATCAGCCTTTTCGACGGGACCTAGTTGGAATGAATCACGTTTAGAGAATTGCTGAGTAACATATTTCTTTGCGATCTCCAGTGCCAGCATATTCTTTTCCATCAAAATTGGATTCGACTTACGTGACTTGGAGAGTTTTGATTCCACGACCTGGGCGATAGCCTCTAAAGGTGGGCCAAACAAGCTAGAAATAGCACCGAGCATGACCATGTTTTTGGTCTGGAATAATTGTACTTCCTTACGGGCAATTTCATTAAATGGGACGGCATAGGCGATAAAGTCGCCGGCATCCGGTGTAAAATCGGCTGGATCATAGACCAGCACTCCACCATGGCGAAGGTCACTGATGTTGCGATCGTATGCCTCTTTGTTTAAGCACACGAGTACATCAGGATAGTCGCCCATGGACTTGATCGGTTGATCTCCCATACGTACCTGGAACATACAGGGCCCACCGAGGATTTCGGCTGGAAAGGTGCGGAAAGTATACACATGATACCCCCAACGAGCGGCTCCAAGGGCGATAATGTCGCCACCGGATATAGTGCCTTCGCCCGATTCACCGCCGATGCGAATTGTTATTTCATTCATCGTTGAACGCCCCCTGACTGGGAAAAATTTTTGACCGCGCCAGACTCGATGAATGGCGCGGCCCTAAAGTAGCGGGTCTCGGTCTCTAGGATACGTTTTTATAAGAAGCAACTGTATATTTATCCGGTAGTACCGAGATATATACCATGGAAGTTCGTAATCTTCTACCACTTACTACGCAGCAGTGATACATGGATACTAAGCCTATCGTCTTTCTACCTGCCTGCAATTGTTTCCTGACTGCCCGTTACTTGTACTTCATCAACTTATTCCTGTTCCAACTGAGAAAGAGCGGAACAAGACTCTACATATATACTTTCGATATTATATCACACTTCATTGCTCTTGGAGCATGAACGAGGATTAATTTTGGGAATGATGAATAAATTTACAGGGAAAAGGGTGTAGGGATGTGACGTGACGTAATTGATATTCTCTCACATTTCGCGGCTTGTCAGAAAAATTGGCTCATTTCCCTCTTCCCAGTGATTGTGGGGTATGCTATAATAACTTCCGCGAGGGCCCATAGCTCAGTGGTTAGAGCAGCCGGCTCATAAGTGCGCCCATGTGCTTTTACATACCATGCCTACAGAGGTAGGCGGCACTGAGGTTAACGTGTCTAAAGCAGGGTCTTACCTGGATGGGAAACCTGAAGGGGACAATAGCATGACCTGTAAAAGTCTGGCCGAGAGGTCAGGCAGCTACGCTGTATATGGTTAAGGCTGAATTGCTTGAATCCCAGTCTAGGCAGTGTGGAGTTAGCGAGTGTGGTTATGAGGCTTGCTAAAAACCTCCTCCACGGCGAATTAGGATGAACGGGGAACCTACGTACAGACGTGGTATGTATAGAGAACTTGGGGATCGCCTAAACGTCGAGAGATGCATGGCGACGGAGTGTCCATAGTACTCAAATGATCGGGGTAATGTCCGATACACGGGGAAGGGACGCAGGGGATGGCAGATGGTCAATTCTGGACAGTACAAAAGTTCAGAAAGGATAAATCGCATTCCTGGAGAGCCGTGTGCATTGAAAGGTGCATGCACGGTTCGGGGAGGGATAATAGGAGTGTGCCAAAGTAGCACGCCGGTTATCTACTCTACCTGGTTGGTCGCTGGTTCGACCCCAGCTGGGCCCATTTATAATTCGTAGTTCGATGCCATCCTGTAGCCGTACTGGTTCTTGTTTTTCGGTGGTATCAACCGGAGGTGTGCCCTTGTGGCGCCAACTTCATCGACCGGAATCAAGTAGACCTTATTAAGTTCAGCACTATACAAGGCAAAATAGTCGCATTGCCCTCGATAGTGCCGCCAATCCCTTTTCTTACCCGTGACGTTGTGGTTAGCTGTATCGAACTTGAGAACTGTTCCATCTTCATCAATCCAGGCCGATTTACATTGGATGCGCCAGAACTGCCCATCAGCATCCTCAATCACCAGATCATAACGCTGACTACTGCCATATGGCATTAACACCACATACCCGTGTTGCAGAAATCTTGTAATGATTGCTGACTCACTAATCTGACCCTTTTCGTTTGAATCGTGTCTGCCTTTTCCAATCAGCCCCACTTGCTTCTCCATTTCTGGCTACCGCTTAACACAATTTGAAACATCCAAATTCGCCGCTCCAAAGGCCATTCCCTATGTATATAGTTAGAAGATATATCACAGATGTATGGCCAAACGTTTCCATTTGAAAACGTTATGGCAGGTCCAATAATCCACCGTTCTTTAAATACCCCAGAAGTACCAACCTGTGACGCATCTTGAGTATAATTGATAGCATGGAGTGGATAACATTCCTGAACGATGTAGCTCTCGGCTAAAAGGACTGGATAGAGAGGCTTACATGCAAACAGGGAACAGACCAAAGGGCCGCTGGCTTTACCAACAGCCAACGCAACCGCTTGTGAAGCGACCGTCCCGCCGACCACCTGGAATATTGCGAATCCTGGTACCACTCGTGCTGGCGGTATTCTTAGCGAGTATGGCAATAGTCATAGGCCTTTTCATGCAACTATACGGGTCACCTCTCTTGCCTCAGGTCAGCAATGTTCAAGCTCCAGATGCAAAAAATCTGATCACAGTAACGCCTTCCCCGCAGTATGACGA
>CATPCK010000360.1 GCA_955652655.1 uncultured Ktedonobacteraceae bacterium
GTCTTCTACAAGGTGAAGCGCTACGATGAGATCGAGGTGAGATGGCTCCCAAGCTTGGTGAGACGGCCAGCGGTGGTGGAAAGTAGCAGGATCACAACGTCTTCCAGAGGAACACGAACAAGGGGGCCTTGCAGACACCTCAGAAGCGGGTAACTTACACCTAAGATCGCTTGAAAGCCCCTGTCATTCACGCAGGGGATGAAAAGCGTTCCTTGTTTGGGGTTGAGGGTTCGGACATTTCCACCTTGTGCCACTCTTTCAAGTTTACATCCTCCACTTCTCTGGGTCAAGACCATCTGCGCCAGAAACAGTTTCGTGTTGTCCCTACTCTTGTCGAAATCAAATCAAAGTACGCATAGGTACCGCCTGAATGCAGATGGAGCACGGTTGTGAGATCGCTCAGCTTTTGATTGCCACCCTTGCTCGTATCGAGCAGGAAGAGCTTCGTCGTTGCAATAACGATGCATAACTGACTTCTTGTAGAAAAAGAAGCGCTTGACATCTCGACCAACGATACGGTATACTATCAATACCCCCACCTAGGGGGTATGGGTGAGGTTGTAAGACACGGATACAGACGAAGGTAAAGATGATGGCTACGGAAACGAAGCGTTCGATAGAAGAAAATGCAGGTGCATCTCACGCTCAAACGGGCGCAGATAGCCGCACTGTTCTCGCATTGGAAGGCATGACCTGCGCCTCCTGTGCTATGCGCATCGAGAAGGGACTCAAGAAAGTCCCCGGCGTGAAAGATGCCAGTGTCAACCTGGCCACGGAACAGGCTACCGTCTCCTACGACCCTGCTCAAACAGACGTGGAGCACATGGTGCAGAAGGTAGATGCGGTAGGATATAAAGCAACTCCAATGATCACAGCACCTGTGAGATCGATGCAGCCTGGGCCTGCACAAGAGGTTTGTGCGACTCTCGATCTGGAGGGGATAACCTGCGCCTCCTGTGCTATGCGCATTGAGAAGGGTCTTAAGAAGGTTCCAGGCGTGAGGGATGCCAGTGTCAACCTGGCTACGGAACAGGCCACCGTCACCTATGACCCGGTTCAGGCGAGCTTGGCACAGATGGTGCAGAAGGTGGAGGCGGTCGGATACAAAGCGACGCCTCAGAAACCGAGGCAGGAAGAGCCGGCAAGTGCTGTTGCCGATACTCTGGCAACTCCTGCTGTTGCTGTCCAACAGGCGGATGAGCAGAGCAGGCGGAAACAGGCAGAGCTTCTTCACAAGCGCAACCTGTTGATCCTGGGCGTGGTACTTACCTTGCCGGTGGTCATCCTCAACATGTTCTTTATGAACCGCTTCCCCGGCGAGAACTACCTCTTACTGGCGCTCACCACTCCCGTATGGGCCGTGGTGGGTTGGGAATTTCATCGCGGTGCCATCAAAACGCTGCGCCATGCCAGCGCCAATATGGATACCCTGATCTCGCTTGGCTCGACGGCAGCCTACGTGATGAGCGTGGTGGCAACCTTCTTCCCGAGCGTTATCGGTGCCGTCACCTTCTACGACACGGCGGCATTGATCGTGACCCTGATCTTCCTGGGGAAGTACCTGGAGGCGCGTGCCAAGGGACAGACCAACGAGGCCATCAAGAAGTTGATCGGCTTGCAGGCCCGTACCGCTCACGTTCTGCGTGCAGGCCAGGAAGTTGAGCTGCCCATCGAGCAGGTGCAGGTCGGTGACGAACTGGTTGTGCGTCCAGGAGAGAAGCTTCCCGTTGACGGGGTGGTTCTTTCTGGCAGTTCCGCGGTCGATGAGTCGATGATTACCGGTGAGAGTATTCCCGTCGAAAAGGTCGAAGGCGAGCCGCTGATCGGCGCGACTATCAACCAGCGCGGACTGCTGCACATGCGCGCGACGAAAGTCGGCGCCGATACCGTGCTTGCCAGCATCATCCGCATGGTCGAGCAGGCGCAGGGGTCGAAGGCCCCCATCCAGCGCCTGGCTGATACCATTTCCAGCATTTTCGTCCCGGTTGTGCTGATCATTGCCGCCCTCACCTTTATCGGTTGGACAATACTTGGTCAGGTAATGGCCACGGCCACCACTACTGCAGGGATGATGGGAGCCAGCAACCCCTGGATCATCGCCATTGTCGCCGCGGTTGCCGTGCTGGTCGTAGCCTGTCCCTGTGCCCTGGGGCTGGCCACACCGACGGCGATTATGGTGGGCACAGGCAAAGGTGCCGAGCAAGGCATTCTGATCAAAGGCGGTGAGAGTTTGGAACGCATCCAGGCGGTGCGTGCGGTGCTCCTCGATAAAACAGGGACGATTACAAAGGGCAAGCCTGAACTGACCGATGTCGCCGCGCTTTCCGCTACACAGGGCGATGACATGCTGCGCCTTGCCGCCGAGGCGGAACAAGGCTCTGAGCACCCGCTGGCCACCGCCATTGTAGAGGGAGCGAAAGCGCGAGGCTTGACGCTCGATCACGCGCCCGAACACTTCACGGCTATCGCTGGCCGCGGCCTGGAAGCGACCGTTGAAGGACACGCGGTTCTGGTCGGAACGCGCCGCCTGCTGAGCGAGCGCTCGATTGCCTACGAGGCAATCGAGGATCAGATGTCCGCTCTGGAGCAGCAAGGGAAGACGGCCATGATCGTGGTCATTGATGGGAAAGTGGCGGGATTGGTCGCCGTCGCGGATACGGTGAAGGTTGGTTCAGTCGAGGCCATCAAGCAGCTGCGCGAGCAAGGACTCGAGGTCTGGATGATCACCGGCGACAACCAGCGTGCAGCACGGGCCATTGCGCAGCAGGTGGGTATCGCGCCCGAACATGTGCTGGCGGAGGTCCTGCCGGAAGATAAAGCCAACCAGGTCAAGCGTTTACAGGAGGAGCGAGGGCTCATCGTCGCCTTTGCCGGTGATGGCATCAACGATGCACCTGCCCTCGTACAGGCCGATGCTGGCATTGCCATGGGAACAGGAACCGATATCGCGATGGAGGCTTCGGACATCACCCTCGTCAAGGGCAACCTGAAGAGCGTCGCAACGGCGTTAGCCCTTTCACGAGCCACGCTGGCAACCATCAAGCAAAACCTGTTCTGGGCCTTTGCGTACAACGTCATCCTGATCCCAACGGCCATTCTCTCGCCACTGATCCCCTTCTTGCGGGAGAATGCGCCCATCTTTGCAGCTGCGGCGATGGCCCTCTCGTCGGTCACCGTCGTGAGCAATTCATTGCGGCTAAGGCGCTTTGGGCGGTAAGGGTGGTGAGAGGGACATTACGCGCTTCGCGTAGATGTGTGGGAGAGCAGGACACCTATTGTTCCTTCCCACCAGGAGGTGGTAGAGTGAGTGAAGCAGCCTCATGAAAAGGGTAAAAGTACCGGGTTGCATGGAGGCACGAAAGGAAAACAAGAGATGCAAGAGGACCGAAAGCCGGATGTGCTGAAACGACTCTCCTACATCGAGGGGCATGTCGCGGGAATACGGAAGATGGTGGAGGAGGACAAGTACTGCATCGATATCTTACGTCAAACGCATGCCGTCCGTAAGGCGTTAGAAAAACTGGAAGCGATTGTTCTCGAGGGGCACTTACGTACCTGTGTCCCAGAGGGTATTAAAGGCGACCGTGAAGAGGCGGTGATCCAGGAGTTGGTCCAGCTCTACACCATCGCTGGAAACAGCCCATCCTGAGGGATGGCTAAAAACAGAGTTTGTCTTACGACAGTATAAACAAGGAGTATACACACCATGGAATCTACGACCCTTGTGGCACCGGACATTTCTTGCGAGCACTGCCAGCACGCGATCGAGGGAGCAGTTGGCAAACTGGCGGGAGTGAGCAACGTCCAAGTTGACATTCCGACGACGAGCATTCATATCGACTACGATCCTCAGAAAGTCACACTGGCAAAGATCGAAGAGGTGCTAGACGATACCGGTTACACAGTGGCAAAATAACAGGAGACGTAAAGTTACTACCTGTCATTGCAAGGACGGCAAAACGAAGCATGTTGCCGTCCCTATCCACGTTACCGCATCTTTTTTTTGCAAGATGCCCGCACTATGCAAGCGCTGCGAGGTCAAGTGATGAAGCAGGTCGATGGGTAGGTGGAGGCGCATGTCGTCCCGAACCCCATGGCGAGGCGGGCAAAACTAGATGAGCTTCTTTATAGTAGTAGGCTAGGAGATATATGATCAAGTATCGTTTCATGTTCGGGTTGTGCACAGCACTCCTTTTGTTGGTCCTGGCGGGATGTGGCGGTACATCCTCCAGCAATGCAAATCAAGTGAACGTCACACTGTCTGATTTCAAGATTCAATCTTCTCAGACGACCTTCACATCTGGTACGACGTACCATTTTGTTGTCACGAACAGTGGGCGCACGAACCACGAATTCATGATTATGCCAGTGGAGATGAATATGGGAAATATGTCTATGGATGAAATGCATAAATTGGCTCTTGCCATGATAGACACTGTGGCCCCAGGCGAGACAAAAAGCATCGATTACACCCATAAGTCAGGTGGTCAGAACTCATTGGAGTTTGCCTGCCATTTGCCAGGGCATTATGAAGCAGGAATGCATCTACCGATCACCGCAAGTTAATGGGTCGCTGAGGCAAGCGAGTCAGAGGGTGCATCTCGGGGATGCTTCCACGGTATGTTGAAAGCATCCATGCGCTCCTCTTTCTTCCGCTTCTACGGTACAGCCAAAGGCAAAAGAATATTAGATGGCTTGATCTTGAGGGAAGGAGGCGATCCTATGGCCAGCAATATACCGGGAGAGTATGCCATCGCTGCGGCAATGCTTGTAGTAGCGCTTCTGTTAGGTTTGCTGACACTTGGTCTAGGGCGTGTCATGGGACCGCCAAGGCGGCCGGCGGAACAGAATCCGGCACCAGAGCATGGAGGCCGTACTGGTCACAAGACGTGGGTGCAGTTTCGCTTACGCTATGCTGTGCTGGCCCTGCTCTTTGTCGCCTTTGATATGGAGATGGTCTTCATGTTTCCCTGGGCAGTGGTTTTCAAGCGCGTCGGGCTGGTGGCCTTTTTCGATATGTTTGTTTTTGTCGCCATCCTGACCTCTGCAATCTTCTTTGCCTGGAAGGAAGGGGCCTTTGACTGGGAACGTTAACGCCCCCACAAAAACGCGAGCAGGTTGGCTTACCCGCTTGCGGCAGTTGCCCCGTCATTATGTCACTATCGACGGTGGCAGTGGCGCTCATCTCCTGGCAGCTCTGTCAGAACGCGATCCATATTTGAGGCAGGTTGCGTCGCCGCGTCATGCTGACCTGCTCATCATTGTCGAGCCGATATGTCAGCAGTTCGTTCCAGCGCTCGTCGATGTTGCAAAAGCCCTGGCACGTCCAGCTCACGTCCTGGTTGTCGGAGAGCCTGCTCCTGAACTTGAACCCCTCGCAGACAATGGCTTCGCCCGTCTTGAAGATCTATTGCCCGGCGCATTCCGTCTCCCCCAGGTTTCAGTGGAGGCTATTCTCGATGTTGTGCTTGGTGCAGAGCGCTGGTCAGAACTTGCGCAGATTGACGCCCCAGGTACAGAAGCAACGACCATTCAGCTACCGCAGAAACACGAGCAGGAGATGGCAACAGAACTGGTCGTCCTGAGTCTGGGACCGATTCAGCCGTTTACCGCCGGTCCGCTGCGCCTATTTCTCGTCTGCGATGGGGAACAGGTGCTCTCTGCCCAGGTGGAGTCGGGCTATGCTCACCGCGGAATCGCCGAGGCAATGCGTCAAACAGAGTGGCAACAAACGCTCGGCCTCGCGCGTTTGCTCGATCCACTTGCGCCAATCGCTGGCCAGCTCGCCTACACAAGTGCAGTCGAACAACTTCAAGGCTCGCAACCATCCGGGGGGATTGCGGCGCTCCGCTCGTCGGTACTGGCCCTTGAGCGCGTTCATAACACGCTCTGGTGGCTTGTGCATGTTGCGCGCATACTGGCCGATACAGAGTTCATCGACCGTGCATATCAACTCGCAACTGATTTTGTCACCCGTACCTCGAACATCTGGCGGCAGCCGCCTACGGCATGGATTGCGCCACAGCAGAGCGTAGTGCTGTCTGCCGTGAGCAAGAATCCTTCGGCAATTGCACTACTTCCCACATTCGCAGATCATGTTGAAGCAGTGAGTAGGTACGTTGAACGCAATCGCTGGCTCGCTCTGCGCACCCGTGGCATCGGTTTCCTGGCGACGGAACGCCTCAAAGCGGCGGGTGTCAGTGGGCCGGTCCTTTTCGGCAGTGAGCTTGGCGCAGGTGATGTCCACAGTCGACTGGCTGCCCGTTTACACGCAGCGACCATTGACGTGCGAGCGGCAACAGAAACGCTTACCGGGGATGTATCTTACTCTATACAGGAAGCAAGATGGGATATACCTGCTGGTGAAGCACATGCAGCAGTCAGGGGGCCGCGAGGGGACATTGGCCTGCACCTGGTAAGCAATGGTGGCGAGAAACCTGCACGGGTAGAGTGGCGGCGTCCCTCTAGCGCGTTGCTCCCACTGCTCCCAGAGATCCTTGCGGGTCAGAAGCTCGTGGACGCAGAGGTCATCGTGGCAAGTCTCGATCTTGCAATGGCGGAGGCTGACGGATGAATACAATTACGACCTCATTATTCGTGCTCCTCGGTGTGCTGATCGGCGCCTACTGCATCGCGGTCCTGCACTATCTCGTGCTGCTGGGGCCGCGGCGCATCGGTTCGGCTCTGCTCTTGCCGGGTGCGAATGCGATCGGGCTGCTTCGTCAGGAGAATGTGCTGCCGCGCGGAGCAGACACGTTCCTCTTCCGGTCGGCCCCATTTATTGCCCTGTCAGTAGTTGCTCTGACGGCTCTCGTTATTCCGCTTGGGCCAGGCCTGGTTGGCTTCGATCCATCTATCGGTCTCTTCTATTTTATTGTGCTGTTGAGCCCCTTCGTGATAGCAATGATGAATGCCGGCTGGAGCCAGAATGCCAAAGAGGGGCTATTCAGCACGTTCCGGGCTGCGGCTTACTTGATCAGTTATGAAGTGCCCATCGGTTTTGCCGCGATCGGCCCGGTCATGGCGGCTCAGTCACTGTCAACCCAGCAGATTGTGCATGCCCAGGCGGGATTATGGTACGTGGTCTGGCAACCGCTTGGCCTTGCCATTTACCTGCTGGCGGCGCTTTTCGTGAGCTTCCGCCACCCCTTTGACAGCGCTCTTGCCGGGAGTGAGCTCGAAGGGGGCGCGCTTGCGGAGTATGCGGGCCCGCGCCTGCTCCTCTTCAAAATAGCTCTTGATGCCCTTTTCCTGATCCTGATGGGTATGGGTGTGGTACTCTTCTTTGGTGGTTGGCAGGGGCCACTGCTGCCCGCGCCCCTCTGGCTTGTCCTCAAGACCGTTGCTCTCTGCGCGCTCGTGCTGTGGGGGACGCGTTTTCTGCCCAGGTTACGACACGACCAGATTCTCACCCTGTCCTGGAAGATTCTCCTGCCAGCCTCTTTGATCAATATTACCCTGGTAGGCATACTCACACTTCTCTTACCAGGAGGAAGTCAATGAACGGATTGATTGAGTGGGTGCTCTTTCTTTCACTCTCAGCCATCGCCATCATAACGGCTGCGGGCATGATACTCACCATGAGCATGTACCGCGCTGGACTGGCTTTAATGGCTAGTTTCGTTGCGCTGGCAGGTCTGTTCATCCTGTTGAATGCCGACCTGCTGGCTGCCATTCAGGTGATGATGAATGTGGGCGGCATGCTCGCCATGGTACTCTTCATGGTCATGATGATGATGGATCCCGGCGGTGAAATGATGTGGGGCATGAAACGTGATATGCACATGCCCGGTCCTGCTGCCTTCTCCATGCATATGCCGCGAGGCAGGCCGCCAGAGGAGCAACCCGCATCACAAAAGGAGCAGCAGGTGACCGATTGGACATGTCCAATGCATGCCGAAATAAGCCAGCCAGACCCTGGAAGCTGTCCCAAATGCGGCATGACCCTGATTACACGGGCCGAAATGGCCGATGCTCACGCCTCGCAGGAACAAGATCCTCCTGCGAAAACGTATACTTGCCCGATGCACCCTGAGGTGCAGCAAAATCAGCCGGGCAGTTGTCCCAAGTGCGGCATGACCTTGATTGAAACAGCAGAAAGGCAATCTTCAGAAGCGGACGGACATCAAGACATGCCTATGGAATCCACTGACCATAGTATGCACAGCATGGCGATGAACATGCATGCACCTGACGGCGGTGGGCACGACATGGATACGTCCAATCACGACATGAACATGTCTGGTATGACTCCACGCCAGTACTACGACATGATGGTGGATATGGCGATGTCGACGGCCCAACTTCCCTGGGCCATTGCTCTCGGTATCGCTTCAGCCCTCCTGCTCATCGTGCTGGTGATACAGACACCCTGGCCACTTGCTCCCACCGGGCCGACACAGGATGCGACAAACGCTGTTGGTCAATTGCTGCTCTCGCGCTACATGATTGGCTTTGAAGGAGCCGCCTTCTTGATTCTGGCGGCCATCGCTGGCGCGGTTATCCTTGCCAAACGCGAGAGCAAACCTGAACAGCA
>CATPCK010000361.1 GCA_955652655.1 uncultured Ktedonobacteraceae bacterium
ACTCCCAGCACAGCAGCCAGAGCCACGATCGTGCCCATGACGAAGAGGGGCATGACCCAGGCGAACAGGTAGTAGGGCCACTTCTCCCGGACATGCAGTCTCAGACCGGCATCGGTAAATCGCTCACGCGTCGCCCACAAGCGCACGATGACCGCTGCGATGGCAGGAGCACATTCCGCTGGGAGGCTCAACAGTTGAAATTGCAGGCTGGTTCTTGTCGGTGATACTCCCAACAGCCAGAGCAGGACCCAGACGGTCCAGGCTCCCCCGAAGGCGATGAGCAGGTAGGCAAGAATGCCTTTGGTTTTCGTATTCATTGAAGTTCTCCTTGTCTTCATTGTGGCGACGCCTTCAAGAACGTGCCTTGAGCAGAATGGTTTTGTTAATGGCATGGAGAGGCTTTGTCATTCCTCCTCCACTCCCAAGAAGCGTTCCAGCAAGCGCATCCGCCAGGCCAGGAGGAGCAGCAGGCCCCACAGGATCGCAAGCACTCCAATTGCGAGGTAATCAAGCACACCGAGCATCTGAAGTTCGAAAAATGAGCGGGGGAACGACAAGAATTACGATATAGACGATCAGGATCGCGAGTGCCATGCACGAGGGTCGCCAGTCCTTTGACAGTTCACTTCCTCCTGCGAAGAATGGTATGGCAGGCTCGACAAAGAGAATGAGCAGCAACCCACACAACACCGAGAAGGTGGTCAGGGCGCTTTGAGCAGCCGCTAGCGCCTGCAGACCTGCCTGCACCTGTGCTTGGGTGTTCGCGTCAGCGAGGGTTCCCGTGAGTCCAACGTAGGTCAGGACGATTTCTACCAGGAACACGACCAATGCTGCCAGGGTCAGGAAGAGTGCAGCAGGAAGCATGAAATGCACGAATGAGCGCACCAGACTCGGTTTGGATGCGATCCCGGGGCGAGCCCAGATGGTCAGCGCAATTGATGGGATGCCGACGGTGAGCAGCGCAAGGAGCGAACTCTGCTTCGGCGCAAAGGGAAAGCCACCTACCCCGACGATACGGCTTGCGATGAGCAACAACGTGACGTAGATGACGCGCGTCAGAAAGAGCTTGAAGACACTGTGCATGCCGTTACTGATGCGTTGACCCTCGCGCAACGCATGAGGGAGCACGCCAAAAGAGTCGTTGAGGAGCACGATATCAGCGACGCTTCGGGTGGCCTGGCTGCCACTGTGCATGGCGATACCAAGGTTGGCTTGTTTGAGTGAAAGCACATCGTTGACGCCATCACCGATCATCGCCACGTAATGGCCTTGCTTGCGCAACGTACGGACGAGATGTTGCTTCTGTTGGGGCGTAATACGTCCGAAAATGGTCGCTTCGTTGGCTACTTGCGCAAATTGCGGGGCATCCATGTGCGCTAAATCAATGCCAGACACGACAGCAATGTCCTGGCTCCATCCCGCTTGCCGGGCTAATGCCTCAACCGTTTGGGGGCTATCTCCAGAGATCATCTTCACCTGCACGCCAACTGCCGCGAAGTGCGCGAGTGTCTCAGCAGCTTCGGGGCGTATCACATCGTGCAAACTGACCAGTCCCAGAGGGATTAAATTTGGAGGCAGGGATGGCTCACCATGCTCGGAATGGAGTGCGACCAGCGCCAGGGTGTAGGCAAAGAGCACGAGGCGGAAGCCCTGCCCGGCCTCAGTGTCCACCAGCGATTGGATCTCACTCCTCCCAGAACGAAGGGATGGCTGAAGGATCTCTGGCGCACCCAGGATGTAACACCCTTGATCTGCCCCCTCATCAATACAGAGGCCACTCCATTTCTGAGCAGAGGAGAAGGTCACTTCCTCACGCACGTGGCGCACCTGTCCTGGATAGACGCTGCCGATTGCTTCACTGGTCTTGTTGCCGACAGAGACACTCGCCACATATTCACCAAGCAATCGCTGCACGTCTGACGCCTGCGCAGAGAGCAGGTACAAGGTGTTCACCGTGATGGCGTTCGAGGTCAGTGTCCCCGTTTTGTCGAGGCAGAGGACATCCACATTGCTCAGTGATTCAATCGCATTCGCTTGCTGAACCAGTGCGCCTTTCCTCACGATGCGCACGGCCCCCAGCGAATACGAGACGGTGGTGGCTAAAAACAGGCCGATCGGCATAATGCCAATGATCACGACGGACATTTTGACCACTTCTACCAGAGGGACGTCCTCTACCAAACGGAAAATGACGACCGAAATGAGCAGCAGCACTTCTAAAAAGACGGCGATGAGCAGCAGGCATCGAATCACCAGGTTGATCTGCTTTTGCAAGGGCGTATACACCCGCCGAAAGGCGCGTGCTCCCGTCGTCAGTTGGGAGGCGACGCTGTGTGTGCCGACCTTCTCGGCCTGGTAGTAGGCACTCCCATTCACGCAGAAACTTCCCGAATAGACGGTGTCACCTGCTCGCTTCGGGACGAGATCCGATTCGCCGGTGAGCAGGGACTCATCGGCCTGCATTGTGCTCTGGCCCACCACCGGTCCATCCACGATCACCTGGTCTCCTGGACGCACGAGCAGGAGATCGCCGACCACGACTTCTCCCGGATCCACGTGCCGTTCCTGGCCATCACGCATGACCGTTGCCGAAGGACGCGTCAACAGGACGATGCGTTCAAGCGTCTGCTTGGCATGCACTTCTTGTATCACACTCACGAGCACATTGACGAGCACCACTCCGACGGCGACGAGCGCATCGCTCACCCGTCCGAGGAGGACCAGCGCGATGCCCAGCAGAAACAACATGGTGTTGATAGAGTTGAAGACGTTTTCACGGACAATCTGGACATAGGACCGGCTTCCCTGCGTGGGCATGCTATTGCCAAGACCTTTGGAACGTTGTACTGCAACCTCGATATCCGAGAGGCCGTGAAGACTCATGTGACTGGAAGACGGTTGTCCTTGTGAGACCTGGTTCGTCAGCGTCATGACGTGGCTCTCCTTCTGTAGAAAGAAACACAAGATGAGAGCACTGGATGCTCCATCTATCGGCCTGTCGGTGTCTTCGTGACGAAATGCACCGACAGGCCATCTCCTCGTTTTTTGCCGGGAGGGGTGTTCTCGAAAGACAGAGAGCACCCCTCGAGACGCTCATCGATGGTATCGAAAGCTGGGTCAAAGTCGCCTCTTCAGACGACTACCACCGGTTCGGCGACAGGGATAGTCACCTGCTTGGAGGCGCGCGAGAGGCGCGCAGGCCCGGTCGCAATCACTACGAGGAGCGCCACGACACTGGCCACGATCGCCATCAACACATAATTGCGGAGCAGGTCCGGGCCCGTGAACAGCGGGTAGACGAATTCCCCTAGCGCATCGTAGGAGGCGTGGAACACCAGCGCCATGAACAGGCTCCCATTCGTCCCGTTGTACACCCAGGTAAAGAGGATGGCCAGCGGGATGACCGACAGGAGCAGCGGCCAGGGAGTTGGCCCACTCAGAATGAGCGGTAGATGCCACCCTGCCCAGAACACCGAGAGGATCAAGCTGGCGACCAGCGCCGACCACTTCGACTGCAGGTGCGGCAGGGCAAAGCCGCGCCACCCAGGCTCCTCCCCCAGGGGACCCGCCAGGGGATTGACCAGGAAGATGAGAAATCCGAGCGCGAGGCTGGACCAGTCCAACTGCGCCAGCGCGGGTACTGGTGCGCCGAGCAGCACATTGAGCATGACAGTCGGCCCCCAGATGACAACGGGCACCAACAAAACTACTGCATACCAGCGTGGCCTGGCACGCCACTGCACCAGCCGGAGCAGCAACGCCTTCGTCCCGGCCCAGCCGCCGATGATCCCCGTTATGATGAGGGCGGCGAGCGCCGGACCTGTGGGGAGGAGGGGAAAGGGGAAAAGGTGAACGATAAACAGCGGCCATGGCCACCACGAGAGTGCGAAGGTGAGCACAAAAAAGGTGATGAGTGGATGACGTTTGATGAGTGTCATGATGGGTTTCTCCTTCTCAATGCGCGTGCATATGCGTGCAATGGGTTGCTCTCCCTCAAGCGGAAAGAGCAGTCTCTCTTTCTTCTGCATTCAGTAAGTGCCTCCGTCGCCTCCTTGCCTGTAGCCATACCAGGGACAGGGAGGGGCCAGTCGGTAGTCCCATTGCCCTTCCTCTCTCGTCTCAGGCGTCAGGATGTATCAGACGCCGACCATATCACGCTGCCGAAAGATGCAGGTCGCTACGGCGATGGGCACGACCAGGGAGATCCCAACTACCAGCAGGCTGGGGAACAGGGCAAATGGTGCGGCTGCTCCCAAAATGTGCGGGTGCAGGCTGCTGCTAGCTACCGAGAAGCTCGCCAGTTTGGACGCGCCTGGTAGGAACGGGCCGCCAATCGCAACAGACCTCCCAGGATGAGACTCACTGCACTTAACCGAGAGAGCGGTGTAAATGACATGATCCATCCCTTTCTTGCAGGAATTCCTGCGCCCAATACGTCCAAAGACCAAACATACTACCTGGCTTGAGTCCTCGTACGTTAGGAATATGCCCAACATGCATCAGATGGTACCATTCGTGCATTCTCTCGAGAAAGACGTGGAGAAAGGAGCAGTCTCATGTATGATCGCTTTCTGTAGAGAGCATACTCGATGAAGTGTCCTGTTGTCATGAGAGTGGAGTCCCGATCGGAGAGGGACATTTTGTCCCTCTCTTCTTGAAGAAGATCCCTAAAACGTGGCTGAGATCCCTTTTGAAGAGAGGAGGAAGCATCCCTCGCTCTATCCTACTACGGGAACCCCTTTTACTTTTCAGGGGCAAGCAGGGCGGCTCTCGGTCCTCAAAGAAGCCCGCTCACGTGGGACCGGCTATTGGTACGCCTATCGCACTCTTCGCGGCGAATAGTCAGCAACAGAGCAGCAGGACCCGAACCTGCTCTCGCCTGGCTCTCCCTGGACGCATTGGACAATGATCCCATCCGCTTTTGGTCCTCGGTCATTGCAGCACTAAATGCGTCCCGCGGTACCTGCGAGCCCAGGATTGGGCACGGGACTTTAGCCATACTGCACTCGCCCCAATCTCCCCCTCTCTCGACCATCCTGACGAACCTGCTCAATGAGATCGGGCAGGTTGGGAGAGACATCATCCTCATCCTGGATGACTACCATGTGATCAAGGACCAGACCATTCACGAGGCCATGCTTTTCTTGCTCGATCATCTGCCAGCCACCCTGCACCTGGTGCTTGCCACGCGCACTGATCCCGAGCTTCCCCTCTCTCGGTTGCGCGTACGCTCGCAGCTGATCGAGATCCGCGACAATGATCTGCGTTTTATCAGAGAAGAAACGGCCAGCTTTCTCCTGGAGGGGATGGACTTGCCTCTCTCAGAAGAAGAGGTGGCAACCCTCCAGACGCGCACCCGAGGCTGGATTGCGGGTCTGCAACTGGCTGCGCTTTCCCTACGCAAGTGCGAGGATATTTCTGCCTGGATTTCGGACTTTGCCGGCAACCATCGGTATCTGTTGGATTACGTGCAGCAGGAAATTCTTGCGCAGTTGCCGGTCCAGCTCCAGCACTTTCTGCTCCAGACATCGATAGTAACGAGCATGAATGCGGCCTTATGTCAGGCCGTCACCGCGCTGCCGACGCTTTAGGGAAGTCGGCAGATGCTGGAGGAGTTGGAGCGAGCCAACCTCTTCTTGGTGCCGCTGGATGAGCAGCGGCAGTGGTACCGTTTTCATGATCTCTTTCGAGAGGCGCTGCTCACTCGTTTGCACGCTTCTCAGCCGGAACTGGTACCACTCTTGTACATCTGGGCGGCCAGCTTTTATGAGACGACGGGCGAGCTGTAGGAGGCCATTGCGCACGCGCTGGCCGCCTCCTTGATGGAGCAGGCGGCGAAGCCGTTCTGGTTGCGTGGGGAAGTAAGAACCGTCTACACCTGGGTGTTCTCCCTCCAAGATACTGTCCTGCGTGCGCATATACGCCTCGCTCTCAATGCTGCTCTTCGCTTCGTCAACTCCGTGAATCTGAGCAACGAAACGCTCTATGTCAGCATGGCCGCCCAGATGGAGCGCACCTTCACGCGCATGGAAGGAATCCTGCGCAGAAAGCAGGAACTCTCGCTCTCCGATGCAGAGGTGGCGTTGATCGAGCGGCGCCTGCACCTGCTGCATGCCTTGATCGAGGCGAGAGCGATCCTCAAGCGTGGCGACACAGAGCATCTACGTCTTCTCTCTCAAGAGACAGAAGAGCTGCCCCAGGATGAGGAGGTGAGCTGGAACATGATCCCGCTCTCTCTCACCTTCTGGCTGGCCGTGATGCTCCAGGGTGAGGGAGCTTCCCTGGTATCCAGGCTGTGTTCAGCAAAGCAGTTGATGATGGAGGCAGGAGACCACCTGGTGACGATCCGCGTCATGACCTGGCTGGCTCGTGCATATACACAAGCCGCACAGTTGCACCTGGCGCAGCAGGAATGCCTGGAGGCACTCGCTCTGGTCGAACAGATCGGTGTACGCACCCCATGGGAAGGATATCTGTATTATTCTCAACTCATCGTCTCTTACGCTCGGAACAGGCTGGAAGAGGCATCTGATTGGCTCCACCGTTTGCTGCGTAGCGCGCAGGACTGGCAACAGGTGGAACTACTGGTCATGGGGGAGATCTTTTCAGCACGGCTCGGGCTTGCAAGAGGGGATCTCCCTACTGCACAAAAGGCTCTGCACAAGCTCAAAGCACTGATTGAGCAGGAGGGGTATGCCAACCATGCTCCCTGGGTGAGCACTCTTCGAGTGCAATTGTGGCTGGCGGAGGCGAACCTGGCCCAGGCGTCGGAGTGGGCAGCCCAGACCACGTTCTCCCCAGATGCATGGAACCCCTTGCGTAGATGGGAGCTGCTGATGCTCGTGCGGGTCTCTCTGGCACAGCAGCAGTACGCCCAGGCGGTCGAGACGCTGGAGCGCTTCAGACAATACTTTGACCGGCCCGCAGACATCCAGACAGCGATCGAGTGGATGGCGCTGTATGTCGTGGCCCTGCACCAGAGCGGGAAGAGCGAGCAAGCGGTGCATGTCGCGGCTCGTCTGCTCGCGCTGACCAGCCCAGAGGGCTACGCCCGTTTGTATCTCGACGTGGGTGAACCCATGATGAAGCAGGTGCTCTTGATACTCCTGCAGGCCGCCAGGTCTGAGGTAGCCTTTCCACGTGAGGGGGAGGAAGCGCCCCAGGATGATGACCCCTCTACTGCTGCGGTTTCCATTTCCAGGTCCTCTATTTCGCGATTGCTGGCGGCCTTCGAGCAGGAGCAGTCTAGTGCTCTGGAATCCCTCGCCAGTACGCAAGAGATCCAGCCTGAGCCCACAGCAGCCGAAGTACAGAGGCAACGGACTGAGCCACTGAGTCTGCAAGAACAACGAGTGCTGCGTCTGCTGGTCGCCGGACGGACGTATGCTGAGATGGCCGAGGCTCTGATCGTCTCCCCCAATACGATAAAGACCCAGGTCAGCAGTATCTATCGTAAACTGGGCGTGAGCCGGCGCGCCGAAGCCATCGCGCTGACGGCCCGGTTGCACCTCCTCTAACCCGATCTGCTCAGAGCCTTCGCCGTGATGTTGGGGAATCCAGCAACCGCCCACGCACCCAAAGAACTCCCCAACGGTGGGAAGACAATCACCCGTTCAATCATGAATCCAGGCGATGTCAATCTCCCCGCCTCCCGGTTATACTCTTCTCAGTAGAGACAGCAGAGCACAACGCACCAACATGAAGGG
>CATPCK010000362.1 GCA_955652655.1 uncultured Ktedonobacteraceae bacterium
ATAGTTTACAGTAAATTTCGGGGGAGCGTCACCCCCTTTTCGTGTAATTCAACGGGGGGTGCGCGCCACAGCCGCCAACCCCCCTTTCAATTCCACACCCATTTTTTAAGCGCCGGTATAGCCGAGGACGTCGGTGCCACCATTGATGGTGCCAGAGATGCCACTGATGCTGTAGATGAAGTACATGGGACGCTCAGAAACGATGAACGTGTTGGAACCAATGGCTTGAACAGTCATGGAGACGGAGCCCCCATTGATGGGATTCAATATTCCGTTGATACTGAACGTCTTGCGGCTGTGGGCCGCCACTACTGCCTGCAATTGGAAGACCACGCTCTTAGTGAAGAGGGTGACCGAGATCGTTTCCTGGTTGCCAGTCGGGTTCTGCACGGACAGGAACTCGTTAAACGAGCCGCCGGTGTAGCCTTCCGCGAACGAATAGACGTTGTGGGAGGCTGGTCCCGTTTCACCCACGATATCCGTGCCTCCCGAGATGTGGGAAGGACCGAAGTGGAAGTACATCAGGCGCTGCGCCACGATTGGATTGTTGGAGGTGATCTCCGCCGAGAGCGAATTGGGATGGCCATTCTGATTTGCATTCACATCGAACTGAACATTGCCGCCCGCGGGCACGGTAACCGTGAAGTTCTGCGTGCTGGCGTCGGTGTATTCCAATTTGATGTTAACGTTGGCAGCTACGGTACCGAAGTTGGCCAGTTCTAAGTACTCCTGGAAGCCGCCACCGGTGTAGCCCTCGGCAAAGAGCCAGTCGTTGCCGGGAGAAGTAGCCCCAATGACGCTTGCCGCGCCGGTGGTTTGACCGCCAGCACGAGCAATGTAGTTCGAGAAGTACATGGGCCGCTCCGCCACGATCGGATTGTCGGAAGTGACGGCGATGGCCAGCTTACCGTGAATTCCCAGAGCAGTGGGAGAGACCGACTGGCGACTCATCGGGTTGATGGTGACATGTTGAACGGGACAGGTGGTCGTACAACTGCCGGTGTAGTACGTGAGGGTGACGTGAGCTGTAATCTGGCTGGGATTGATCATCGCCACGTACGTCTTGTAGTTGGCACTTCCGGCCTGCGTGGTATCGGCTTCGGAGAAGTAGTAGGTCGTGGAGGTATGCGTGGCACCCACGACGTCGATGCCGCTATTGTAGCCCGACCAGATGAAGTAGATGGGGCGTTCGGCGACGATGCCGGGGCCACTGGTGACCTGGATGATGACACCATCATGGTAGCCGGTGCCCGATGGTGTAGTTTTCAGGTCGGCCTGGGCGTCGAAGGTCTGGCGCGAGCTGGGAGCGACACTATGCGTGACGACGACCGGGGCAGCGTTGGACGACAGGTAGCTAAAGGTGACAGTGGCCGTCAGGGTGGGGTCAGGATTCTGTAAAGTGACGTATTCCAGGAAGCCGCCGCCCTCCGAGCCTTCGGGGAAGTACCAGGTTTTAGCCACTGGTGACAGGCGCTGCCCATTGTTGGCCTTTGCCAATGTGACCAGGTCTGTCGCCAGCGCGTCGGCGTTAAAGCTGCCCAGTCCAGTTGCCATGTCGTAGACAGGACCTGCGGCATACTTCCCGCCCTGCAAATTATTGTAGTCGTTGTTGCCCGTCGTCACATCGTGGAAGTCAGCGCTGTATTTGACGGGATCGCTGGCAACTTGGTAGAGTAGCGTGTTGAGAGAACCGATATTGAAGCTGCCCGCCCTGACCAATTCTTCATTGACGAGCGCCATCATGGCCGCCCACATGGGAGCTGCACACGAAGTGCCACCAACAATGATCCAGCCACTATTGGGACATTGAGCGGCAGTAGCCGTACAGTAAATCAGGTAGCCCTTATTGGGATCGGCGCTCAATGAGACATCGGGAACTTCACGATTGGTGTTGCCAACACCGGGAGCATTTTGCCACGATGGTTTTGACCAGAATTGGCTGACGCCACCCCCAGAAGCCCCGCTTGAAGTTTTCCAGGTGGTTTCACCGTTATACGAGCTATTACTACTATTGATGGTGAGGGTAGTGCCCCCAACGCCGGTGATAAGGGGTTGGGCAGCAGGGTCACCAGCGTTCAGCGCGTTTGGTGTAGGAGAACCCTGGTCGAAGTAGCAACCAGAACTGCCACTATCGCCGGAGGCTGCAAAGATGCTCTGTCCCTGAGCTGCCGCGATCGCAAAATAGCTGTTTTCCTGGTTGGCTTCTGCTGAACCAGTATCGGATTCACAGAGACCCCAACTGGTACTGACAACCGGGGGAGCATCCTGGACAATGCGCGCCCATTCCGCGTTGTAGTCGGTCTGATCATTCGCCGCCTCGTACATGACAAGCGTGCCAAGGCTGGGAGCTGCGCTCAGCACAAGTTCCGCGTCCAGTTCGGCCTCTACAATGCCGCCATCCGACGGCACTGTCCCGCTGCCCGCTTTGATGGTCTGGATGGTGGTGTGGCTGTGCCCAAAGCAAGATTCGTAGGCCGCGAGATCGCTCGACTGGAAGGTGTCCAGCTCGAAGAGAGCGACCGTCTGTCCCTCACCATGAAAGCCTTTGTTGTAGATGCCGTTGAGATTATAGGCTGTCTGGATCTGGTCGGGGGTATAGTAGCTGTTGTTGCTGCTGTGGCCCAGGCAAGTCACGCTGGGTGTTATAGACGCTTGGCTGGGGAGAGCATGAGTTTGTACGGCGGCATGGTGCCAGCGCTGGAAATTATTCAGGCCACTGATGCTCTGGATTAGCCCGGCCAGTGAAGCGGGTACCTGTGGGTCGGTGGCGTTCGAGTAGAAGGCCTGGCCGCCGGGTGCAGTGTAATTGTTGATGGTGACTTGGAAAACCTGCTCGGCAAGACCGACGGTGCCACTGAAGGTAACCAGCATGCGATGATTATAGGTATGAGTGATGGTGAAACCGGATGAGTGCAGGTATTGAAGGACGGCATTGTGGGTGGCGATGCTGGGTGAGAATGCGCCCTGAATCTGTGCCGCGGTGAGGTAGCGATGATAATTGGCAGATTTTGGACGGGTGATATCTGCTACATAGCTTTTGAGCGCGTCGGCGTTGCGCAGGCGCAGACCGATGGATAGGGAGATTGTTTGTTGTGGGTCGGCCTGGCCAACGAGTTTGCTGTGTGCTACCGCTGCTGGAACCGTGCCCGGGAAGGATGCGAGGGCGTCCGCGGAGGCGGCACGCGCGAAGTTATAGTGATAAAGAGTAAGTGTTCCCGCTAAGAGCACGATAGCAAGTAGTGGAATGATAAATAATGAATAGATGGTGCGCTTGTTGCGAAGAAGTGCTCGCAACGGAGAAACGCCCGTTGACATAAGTTGATCCCCCATAAAGTATTAACCTGTTACGTTGATGCAGAAAGGCTCTGCATCATTGCCCTGTAAATTAAACGGTTTTCCAGGTTAAACTCTAACATATATTCAGCGAAAGTAATAGGGAATAGCCAGGTTCTAGCAATAAAGTAAGGGTTGTAATAATAGAATTGTGATGCTTATTATGTGGTTTGGCATGATTTTATTGGCTTTGTCAACATATCAATTGTAGATGAGCCAATGGCAGGGAATTGGCTTGGCTTGCCCATTGTTGAAGGAAAAAGAGGCCTGGAAAAAGTACCAGACGCCTATCAACTGAGAAAGGGATTCCTAAAATGCAACGCGAAAGAGACCCGCGTCAGACTCAGGCTACTACTCATCTACCGATGCATGAACGCATCGGTTTATCCATCGTCGCCGCAGATGCCGCTGATGCGGTCAATAGGATCGTCGAGGCGGAGCGCGCCGGCCTGCGCCAGGTCTGGCTGTCCCAGGGCGGCTCAGGGGGAACCGATAACCTGACGATTGCGGCCATGGCGGCGGCGCGAACGACGCAGATTCGCCTGGGGACGGCTATCGTACCCATCTATCCACGCCATCCCCTCGTCATGGCGCAACAAGCGCTCGCCATTCACGATATCGCGCCAGGCCGCTTGCGCCTGGGGATCGGCCCCAGCCACCGCCCGATCATCGAAGGCATCTATGGCTTGTCGCAGACTTCGCCGCTGGCGTATCTCCGAGAATACGTCACGGTGCTGCGTGGCCTTCTGGGTGAAGGCAAAATCGATTATCACGGCACATTTTTCAATATTACTGCCACATCGCGCACTGCACCGATTCCGCTGTTGTTCTCGGCACTGGGCCCGAAAGCCTTCCTCCTTGCGGGCGAAATCTCCGACGGAGCTCTTTCCTGGGTGTGTCCCGTTCCGTATCTGCTCAACCAGGCGCTGCCGGCCTTGCGAGCAGGTGCCCAGGCGAAGCCGCGCCCGGCTTCCCCGCTGGTGGCGCACGTGCTGGTGGCGTTGAACACGGATGAAGCGACGGTCCAGGCCCAGGCGCGCCAGTTTCTTCTCCACTACTCAAAATTACCTTTTTATGTCCACATGTTCGAGGAGGCCGGCCTGCCCGTCGCCGATGGATTGGGCATGGATGCGCTGGCGAAGGCCCTGGTGATCTCCGGAGACGAGGCCACCCTACGTGGACGCCTGGCCGATCTGCTGGCAGATGGCCTGGACGAACTCATGGTCCACCCGCTACCGCTTACGAATGAAGGGAAAGAGCGAGAGCAGTTGCTCCAGTTGCTCGCAGCAATTGAATGATCGCTTGCTAAGTTTAGGGGATTGAGTTCATATCAAATCATACATGACTTGTCGTGAGCTCTTGTGATTTCTTGTAAAACCCCCACAGTTCATGCGTGATACATTAAGAACTTCGTGAATATAACAAGATTAGCAAGGGGCAGGCATGTTCTTCTTTTCGGTGGCTATTCCTGGTATACTACCAGCACGATCAAAAAGGAACTTGAGGAGTGACCGAAGAGGAGAGAAGAAAGCACATGCCGGTATGACGAGGGAACATTCTGCGGATGCACAAGGACGGGGTGGCGAAGTATCCCCTTTTAGGGAGGGTACAGAGAATGATGCCGGTACTTTGAGTGTGCTCTATGAGCAGTTCCGGCGACCGATACATTCCTATGTTTACCGCATGCTGGGCAACCTGGAGGACGCGGACGATGTGACACAGGAGGTTTTTGTGCGGGCCTGCATCTCATGGGATGGCCTGTATGAGCGCGGTCGCCTCTCGGCATGGTTGTATCGTATCGCTACGAATTTATGTGTGGATATATTGCGGCGGAAGAAGCGTATTTCCTGGTGGCCGCTGTCTTATCGTAACCCTGGCGATGAGCGTTTCGAGGATGGCGCCATTGATGATGGAGACTGGCTTTTACCGGATAGCGGAGGCATCCCTGAGATCGCTGAGAGGGAGCTTATTCGCCAGGCCCTGGCTTGTATGCCCGAGGAGTACGCGGTTGCGCTCGTGTTGAGTGCCGCGCAGGGGGTGCCGTACCAGGAGGTTGCTGCGATCGTTGGCATTTCAGCGAATGCGGCGGCCACCCGTATCTCGCGCGCCAAGAGGATGTTCGTGGAAGCGTACCAGCGCCTCAGTAGAGAAGGTGTTGAAAAGCAGGAGAATAGACGATGAACAACACCTTTAGCGATGATCTTCCTATTATGCCACAAGACGACGATATGCCACCTCTGCCGAGAGCTGGGGAGGTTGGTTCACAGGTCTGCGCCATGGTGCAGCTTTACCTTGGGGTGATGGATGATCTTACGGCTGAGCAGGTGGAGATCATTCAAGAGCATGTGCGTGGGTGCGCGGCTTGCGCGCGTGTGCAGCGGGTGATGCAGCGTGCGACGCGGGTTTTTGGTGGCCTGCCGGGTTCGGCGCCGTCTTCGCGTGTGGATGAGGCGGTGATGGCGGCTATTGCTGCGCGGGGTAGGGGGCGTGTACAGGTCGATGCAAGCATGCCTCGTACCCGTAGGGGCGGGGGCGGTGAGGACGAGGAGTGGGGACCCTTGTGGTCGCCCGCGCTGGGCAGGAGCCAGGTGCTGCCCTCGCGTAGGGGCGGGGGTGGTGAGGACGAGGGGAAGGGGCCCTTGGGCCGCTCAGGGGAGGAGGAGCAGGCAAGACAACAAGGAACGAGGGCAACGCGATCGTCCCCACCCCGCATCATCCCTACCCCTGCCTCTACGGGACGAGGGAGGGTGAGGTTGCGTTGGGGGGCGGTGGCTGCGGTGGCGATGGCGGCGGTCGTGGTGCTGTCGTTTTTGACGACGACGCACTTAATGCCCGGGTTTGGTTCGACGCCCCAGACGTTAACATTGCCTGCTCATCTATCGTGGAATGGCTATGTAATTTATCATAGCGAGACGCGGATCGATGCTCACGGGGTGCGCTATCGCGTCAACACGTATTATGATGCGGGGAGTGGGCGCGAGCACGTGGAGACTGTGATGCCGGGGAGTATGGATATTGTGGCGGTCGGCGATGGCCATAGTATACTGGGGATGGATATGATGCATCATGTTGCGCAACTTGATGCTAATGAGTGGAGCACTGATGAGTCCATGTTTAACCTGGCCGAGATTCGCAGTGATATGAAGACGAGTCGTGCTGTTTTTATGGATAAGGATGTGTTTCGCGGCGAGGCTGTCTACCGGATCCGTTGTAGCAATGGGCTGGTTTTGCTGTTGAATATGCAGTATAAACCGGTGAATGTGTTGCGCGGGGCGGTTGGGCCTGGTACGGGTGAGCCGGTGTATGATGCGCTTGCTTTGATGCCGTCTTCGCATGTGTCGAGTGAGATGTGGGATATGCGAGTACCGCGTGGGTTCAAGATGGGGGTGTTGCCAGGCAAACCTTAATGGCGTTTTCTCCCTGTCCACATTTTTGCCTGTGGATTGGGCTGCTTCGCGGGCGACGAAAGCGGAACAGATAGGCCGTAGGGGACGATAATGCAGTATATGTATCTTATCTTCTGGGAACGTCTCTGTAGCAAGTGGGTGTTTGGAGCCCATTGAACAGCCTCGAAGTCGTGTAGAAAGGCAGGGCATCTATGGTTGCGCAAGTAACGATTACCTCAACCAGCAGGGATCTGAAGAACACCTACCTGATTTACGCGGTGATCGGAACACCTGTTCCTGCTCAGCGCCAGGTCCAGGCGCGTCTGCTCTCCTCGAGCGCCAGTGGACAAAAAACAGTGCCGACGACCGGTGTGCGGCACTTTACCCCTCAGCGGGCATCGGGAACGCTGGAGTTCGTCAATACGGCTTCCGTTGCGCTCACGTTCGAGAGCAGCGTTCTCACCGGCGCAAGTGGGGTTCCGGTAACCTTTTACGGTCCCGTCACGGTGCCAGCTGCAAGTACTGTGAACGTTGACGCTTATGCCGTCAATGACGGGGTCAGTGGCAATATCCCTGCCCTCGATATCAATGGTCCCTGTTGTGTGCCTACTCATCAGATTCTGGTCAAAAACCCGGCTCCCTTTACAGGAGGCAAGGATGAGCATACCGCCCCCTATGTCGCGCTAGAGGATGTCTATCCTACCGCCCAGGCGCTGGAACCGTCGGTGACACAAGATGCTCAGACGGCCTTGCAGCAGCAACTGCTTGCCAATGAGCGCCCGGTCAACGACCCTCAATGTAGGCAGATCATGTCTGCTATTCCGTTTACCGGTGAGATAGGAGACAGCGTCACCGTGACGCTGAAAGGGAGCTGCACACAGGTGGTCTATGATGAACAAGGAGCGCGCGGGATGGCAGCCGATCTCCTCACGGCAGAGGCAATGCAGCAGCTCGGTGAGAATTACGCGCTGGTGGGCAACGTGGCAACCACGGTCACCCACGCCATAGTGGGAGACTCTCAGGGAACCGCCTCCATATTCGTCGCGGCAGAAGGGATCTGGGCCTATCAATTCACGAATGCGGCGAAGATGGCCCTGGCCGGGCTGATTGTCAACAAGAGCACGAAAGATGCACAAATCTTGTTAGCGCAGCAGGCAGGGGTCGCTAGTGCCACGATCACTCTCTCCGGAGAACAGCAGGAGACCTTGCCAGCGGATCCACAGCAAATAGCCATTGTCGTGCAGGATATAGCGGGGCTTCAGGGAGCCAAAAGCTCAACAGGAGCATGAACGACACCTACAAGACCAGCAGGAGGGCCTTTTTCAACCGTCCGACGGTTGATCGGGTTTCTTCGATTCGATTCAATGCGGGAACAGTGACGGCTCTGATGAGGGCCGATCAATCGGCTGTGGACGCGATCAATCGGCCTCTACAGCTTGTCTACAACTAGCCCAGTCCACAAAGGGCTTTTCAAAAGGACTTTTGACAAGAATAATGCTCTTACAGAAGGTGATTACCTGGTAAGGATTTTCTCTGGATGTAACACAACAAGCACACGGCCAGGGTCATTCTCTATCATCTTTATCATTTGTTCAAATTTGTCTGCTGAAGCATATTTCGCGATAATTGGGCGTGTGAGTTCGCCAACATTCTGCTCAATAATCTCAGCGCGTCCATAGGCCACTACGTAGGTGTGGCTTTCAAGATCATCAACAATCAGTGAGATGGCTGGATCTCGCTTGAGGTTTAGATATTTGGCACGGTCTTTCGTCGTCGAGAATAAAAAGGAGGTGCCATCCCATGTATACCAGACAGGAGTGAGTTGAGGCCCCCCAATTGTTCGATTGACACCGACAATCGCGTTGTTTGATTTTGAGAGCAGGGTTTGCATCTCTTCAGAAGTCATAGTTATTTGTTCTCCATTTCTTAGAAGGTTGGTAAAGCCTTTACTTTACTATCAACGGTAAAGCTACTATAAAAAGTATAGTTAGTCAAGTATCACGTGTGCCCCTGCAAGGCTTCTCAAAAGCCGTAAAGATCAGCTTTTCCTGGTAGTTTGTCCCCCTATCCCTGAGAGAAAAAAGATGTCTTTTGAGGAGCCCTGCAGTCCACATGATATAATAGGAAGGTAGAGACACCCGGAGGGGGTGTCGGGTTTGGTAGCAATTTTCCACGATGGAGTGGAGTTAGACCTGGAGAACTTATTACATGGCAGAAGAGCATATTGCTGTAATTGTTGGGGCGGCGAGGACGCCGACCGGTAAATTTCTTGGCGGACTTGCCAGTTTCACTGCCCCCCAGCTGGGGGCTATTGTGATTAAAGAGGCCGTACGGCGCTCGGGCATCGCGCCTGATGCGATTGACGAAGTCATTATGGGGAATGTGGTCTCGGCGGGCGTTGGACAGGCCCCCGCGCGACAGGCCGCGCTTCACTCGGGACTTCCTGTCGATATTCCAGCGTTTACTGTGAATAAGGTCTGTGGATCCGGCTTGAAGGCTGTGATGCTGGCGGCGCAATCGATACGCGCGGGCGATGAGCAAGCGTTTGTGGCCGGCGGTATGGAGAGCATGAGTAATGCTCCGTACTTGCTGACGAAGGCGCGCACGGGGTACCGCATGGGCAATGGCGAGATTATAGACGCGGTCGTTCATGATGGTTTGTGGTGCGCTTTTGAGAATATTCACATGGGCAACGAGGCGGAGATTATCGCCGAGAAGTTTGGGGTTACGCGAGAAGAGCAGGACAAGTATTCGCTGCGGAGTCACCAGAAGGCGGCTGAAGCGACTGCGGCCGGTCGTTTTAAGGAAGAGATCGTGTCGGTTGAGGTAAAGCAGAAAAAGGGGACGGTGGTGGTGGAGAACGATGAGCCTATTCGCGGCGACTCCACGATGGATACATTGACGAAACTGATGCCGGCATTCCAGGAGGGCGGGACGGTTACGGCTGGGAACGCACCTGGCTTGAGTGATGGCGCCTCGGCTACAGTGGTGGTGAATAGAGACTTCGCGAAGGCCAACGGTTTAACGGAGCTTGCGCGTATCACAGGCTATGCCTCGTCGGCGATTACGCCACGCTACATCTTCGCGGCCCCCACGATCGCGGTGAAGCGGCTTTTGGAGCGCACGGGCTTACGGATTGGGGATTTTGATCTGGTCGAGGTAAACGAGGCGTTTGCCGCGCAGGCGCTGGCGAATGGGAGAGAGCTGGATTGGGACTGGTCGCGCGTGAATGTGAATGGTGGCGCGATTGCGCTGGGGCATCCCATCGGTTCAAGCGGCTCTCGCGTACTGATTACGTTGATCCATGAGCTGCGCAGGCGCGGTGGCGGGCGCGGGCTGGCAACGCTGTGTCTAGGCGGTGGCGGCGCGGTGGCGATGTCGGTCGAGGTGTAAGGAGATATCACATTATGCAGATGTACAGAAGAATTCGGCCCTACAGTAGTGCTCTGTCAACGTTCATTGGACACGGAAATGGAGGGGCGACCCTTGCGGTCGCCCAATAGGCATCAACCCAACGAAATGGTATTGGTTACTCCGTAGGGGCGAGGGCGACGCAAGCGCCCCTACGGATGCTGATGGGCTGTTTCTTAAATGGATACATATTGGACGACCCTTGCTCCTGCCTTCCTTTTCCCCACCCCACAGAAAGAATGACCAAAAAAACTATCGAGGTGCCAAATTGACCACCGGACAAACCATCGCGTCGCCAACACCAGTACATGTTAAAATAAGCTCACCCATTTCCAAAATAATTATATCGCAATTTCCGACACATTATCCCAATAATACAAAGCATCTCTGTCACAAGTTGACATATTGTACGTTTTATTGTACAATTTTTGCGAAAGGAGGCTACCATAATGCCAGAGAACATCTATTCCATTTCAGAAATCCGTGAGCAAATTACACGCTTACCCGAACAGTTTGAGCAGGAGCCAGCGGCAGTGACCGTCACGCGGCATGGTAAGCCTGTAATGGCTATTCTCCCATGGGAGTTGTATGAATCCATCATGGAAACCCTCGAAATTATGGGTGATGCAGAGTTAATGGCCGCATTCCGCCAGGGTGTCAAGGATATGGAAGAAGGCAGAATCAAGCCACTGGATGACGTTCTGAAGGAGTTAGATGGGGAATGAAACGTTGGACAGTTGGCCTTACACAAAGTGCGGAGATGCAGTTAGCAGCTATCAAAGATCGACGAATACAGGATGGATTAAGGACCAGTTTAAGACGCCTTGAATATGAGCCGGAATTACAAGGGAAGCCTTTGATTGACGAGCTTGCTGGCTATCGTAGTGTGCGAGCCGTTGGTCAAAGGTATCGCATTATTTACAGGGTCGATGGTGAGCAGGTTACAGTGTTGGTAGTAACGTTAGGGATACGCAGGGATGGGGATAAAAAAGATGTGTACCAATTGGCGAAGAAACTGATACGCTTGGGGTTGCTTGATCTAGAATAGATCTGATCTTAGGTTAGCTACAATCATTCAAGGTGAAGACCTTGAAAATCCCCCCGTTTGAGTATGATACAATGAAAACTGTATGGATATTTTGTAACATGAATTGGATGATATGAGGATGCAATGAAACTCAATGGAGAGGAGTAATCGGCTATGCTGGAACAGAGATCGCCTGAGACGAAAGAGATGAAGTCACCTGGTGCTCAACAGGGAACACTGTTTGATAAAGAGACGTTGGAACAGCTGAAAGTGGAGCGGCAGCAGTGGGAAGAGACGACGGTGCGCAAGTCGCAGCAGCGTTTGCCAGAACGAGATAATTTGATTACGACTTCTGGGGTGCCGATCGATCGCGTGTATACGCCACAGGATAACGAGTGGCTTGACTTCGATAGGGATATCGGGCTGCCGGGGGAGTATCCATATACGCGCGGCGTGCAGCCGACGATGTACCGCGCCAAACCCTGGACGATGCGTATGTTCGCGGGCTTCGGGACGGCGGAGGATACCAATAAGCGTTTCAAGTACCTGCTCTCGCAGGGTCAAACGGGCCTCTCGACGGCTTTTGATATGCCGACGTTGTATGGCTATGACACGGATCACGAGCTGGCGGCGGGAGAATTTGGCAAGTGTGGTGTGGCGGTCTCCTCGCTGGCCGACATGGAGGTGCTGTTCGACGGTCTGCCGCTGGACAAGATTACGACCTCGATGACGATCAATAGTCCCGCGCCTGTGATCTGGGCCATGTACATCGTCAACGCGGAGAAGCGCGGCTTCCCGATGGCTTCGCTCGGTGGCACGCTGCAAAACGACATACTCAAGGAGTACAGCGCGCAGAAAGAGTTCCTGTTCCCGCCGGAGCCGTCGCTGCGCCTGGTGACGGATACCATCGAGTTTGGCACGCGCAATATGCCGCGCTGGAATACGATTAGCATCAGTGGCTACCATATTCGCGAGGCGGGGGCAACCGCTGTACAGGAACTGGCGTTCACCATTGCCGATGGACTGGCCTATGTGGATGCAGCATTGAAACGTGGCTTGAAGATCGATGAATTCGCGCCGCGCCTCTCTTTCTTCTTTGACGTGCATAATGACTTCTTCGAGGAGATTGCCAAGTTCCGCGCCGGGCGGCGGCTATGGGCGAGATTGATGCGCGAGCGCTACGGCGCGAAGGACCCACGCTCGTGGTTGATGCGCTGTCACGCGCAGACGGCAGGGGTTTCTTTGACGGCGCAGCAGCCGGATAACAATATCATGCGCACGACGATCCAGGCCCTGGCGGCTGTGCTTGGAGGTACCAACTCACTCCACACCAACTCGCTGGACGAGGCGCTGGCTTTGCCGACCGAGAAGGCCGTCTTGATTGCGCTGCGCACACAGCAGGTCATTGCTCACGAGAGCGGGGTGGTCAATACCGTTGATCCGCTGGGAGGTTCGTACTTTATCGAGTCGCTGACGGACGAGACCGAACGTGCGGCGATGGATTACTTGAACCGTATCGACGCACTGGGTGGCGTGCTGGCATGTATCCTCAATGGTTTCTTCCAGCGCGAGATTGCTGAGTCGGCCTATCGCTACCAGCAGGAGATCGACCAGCACAAGCGCACGATCGTTGGTGTCAACGACTATATCATGGAAGAGGATATCAGGGTGCCGACGCTGTACATTGACCGGGTTGGTGAGCGAGCACACCTTGAGCGACTGAATCGCGTGCGACGCGAGCGCGACAATGCGGCAGTAAAACAATCGCTTGAGAATCTGCGCCGTGCCGCGGAGGGGACTGAGAACACGATGCCGGCGATTATCGAGGCAGTCAAAGCCTACGCGACGCTAGGCGAGATCATGGATGTTTTCCGCAGTGTTTTTGGAGATTATATGGAGCCCGCAGTGTTTTAGGTGGGGAGAGATCGGTTTATTGGCGAAATAGGCGTAGGGACAAGGGGAGGTGTGGAGCGGAGAGGGGACGCTTGCGTCGCCCGCGGCTTGGGTCTCCACCTATCCGCTATTCTTAAGATGGGGGTCAGGCAGGAGGCCGGGTGATCTGTAG
>CATPCK010000363.1 GCA_955652655.1 uncultured Ktedonobacteraceae bacterium
GCGTGTGAGGTGGGTTCATCGCATTGATTGCCAAAGGTCATGGTACCCAGGCAAAGCTCGGATACTTTCAGCCCGGTACGACCCAGTCGCTTTATTTTCATGTTGCGTTTTCTCCTCTGGTGAAGTTGTGGCCCCAGATGGGATGCTATTAACTGTTTACGCGTAAGTCCTCCTACTGCTTTTATTATACTTGCTCGATATTCTAGAGGCAAATGTAAAACAGTGATAAAGGTTGATAGCATACTGTTACCGCAAGAAAAATACAGGGAGGAACGCGATCAACAAAAAAGATTTATCAAGCTCTAGAACGGGCTTTGTCAAAAGACTGATATCACGCGGGTCGGGTTCGACAAAGGTAGCTTAACAGGCTATAGTACTACTACCAGGAAAAAGATGTCTTGATACGATAAAATAGTAATACTATGAAAACAGATGAAGTTACGATTGCCGATTATCAAGCGTTGGGCGAGTTTCGCTACCAGATCCGCCGGTTTATACGTTACAGCGAGCGGGTGGCACGTGAGGCTGGTATTGAGCCGCAACAGCACCAGTTGTTGCTGGCAATCAAGGGCCTTCCGGAGGGAAAGGATGCAACAATCAGTAATCTTGCCGAGCGACTGCAAATTCAGCATCATAGCACGGTTGAACTGGTTGACCGCCTGGAGGAGCGCGACATGGTGGAGCGTTCACGTGATGAGAGTGATATGCGACGCGTCCTTGTCAAGCTGACCTCCCAGGGAGAAGAGATATTGCGCAATCTCTCACACCATTCGCTTACCGAGTTGCGCTCTATTGGACCTTCCCTTGTCGTGTCGCTGAATGCGCTGCTTAAGGAAGCGAGCCCGATTGCGCAGGATGAGCTGGCGGGCGCTGGTGAGTATGAAGAGGAGGGGGAATAAGCAGCAACAGCGGCTGCAGGTAGCATTTTCTGCAAAGCACTCGCGTCCTTGACAGGTCTCTCACTGTATGTTACCTTCGAGTTGAGGAGAACGATACCGGTTTTGGAGGGAGAAATGACGGCTCCCACTGCCTTTTGTAACGAGTGTGGTGCATCCAATCCGCTACAAGCGACCCATTGCTTCGCTTGCAACAATGCTTTGCAACCTCTTGCACCTACACCCTTTTTACAGGTTCAAGCCGCTTCTACAAGCGCTGCCGTTCCGACAAGCAAGGTTAGAGGCCCGCTTGCCCGATCTTTTCTGCTCCACTCGCGTTATAGCATCGCCAGTCAGATAGGTACCGGTGGCTTCGGGGCCGTCTACCAGGCGAAAGATACGCTTTTCAGCCATCGCCTCGTGGCGATCAAGGAAATGAACCAGGACGGTTTGAGTCCACAAGAACTGGCAGAAGCCACCGCTGCCTTTGAACATGAAGCATTACTGCTGACGGGTCTCACCCACCCGAACCTGCCGCGCGTTCACGATCATTTTAGCGAGCATGGACGCTCCTATGTGGTGATGGACTTTATCGCGGGTGATACCCTGGAAGACTACCTGGACAAATACTCCCAGCGCCTCCCGGTTGAAATGATCCTTGACATCGGTCTCCAACTGTGTTCGGTGCTCGGCTACCTGCATACCCACCAGCCACCCATTATCTTTCGCGACCTCAAGCCTGCGAATATTATGCGAACCGCCGACAACCACGTGTACCTGATTGATTTTGGCATCGCGCGCCACTTCAAGCCTGGGAAGGCGAAAGATACCATTCCCCTCGGCTCGAAAGGCTACGCTGCTCCCGAGCAGTACGGCAAAGCGCAAACAACCTGCCAATCGGATATCTACGGTCTCGGTGCGACGCTGCACCAGCTTTTGACGGGCGATGATCCCTCGCTCGCCCTGTTTCATTTTGAACCTGTCCCATCAAGCGGATCGCCCATCTTTGCTCAAATCAACGTTCTGCTCGCGCAAATGGTGGAGATGGATATGAGCAAACGACCAGCAAGCATGGCCATCGTCAAACAGGAATTGCAGCGCCTCCTTGCTCAGCAGGCAGGGCAAAAATCGAGCCCTGTGGTCAAACGGAGAACCTTTTTGCGAGGCTGCCTCAGCGTGGTAGCAACGTGTAGCGCCGGTATCGCTATCGCGACAATCATCGTTGAAAAGCCAAACGCGATAGACAGGTTGTTAGCGCACCCATTCACTGGAACGACCCCGGCACATTCCCTTTCCCCTGCAACACCTGCCCAAGCCACGCTTCTCAGCAAACCTCTTTACACGTTTCGCGGCCATGCCGGATCGGTGACAGCCGTCGCCTGGTCACCCCACGGGCAGTACATCGCTTCCGCCGGCACACTCGATAGCTCGGTACAGGTCTGGGATGCGAACACAGGAATCCTCGTCATTGTCCCTGATCTTGCCATTTATCCGGCAGAGAAGAGACTGCTCTCTCGTGAAAGTGTGCCCGCTCTTTTTGCAACGAACGGCCAGAGAGTGGATGCCCTGGCATGGTCCTCAGATAGCATACATCTTGCCGCAGCGCTGGGCAACGACACGGTAGACTCCTGGAGTATCGAAACAGGAGATGAGAGACTCTTTCGTTTTAGCCTACCTGGAAATGTCAATGCCCTGGCCGGGTCGCCCGATGGGAGCAGGATCGCTGCAGTCAGCGGGAACAGTGCTGTCCAGGTGCGTTCAGCAACAACAGGAAAACTCATCTTCACGTACACCGAGCATACTCAGGCAGTGCTCACCCTGGCCTGGTCACCCGATGGGAAACACATCGCCTCGGGCGCAGCCGATGGTATCGTGAAGGTCTGGGATGCGAGCACGGGACACACTTCTGTAACCTATGGCGGTCATACTGCTGCGGTCAATGCCGTCAGCTGGTCGCGCGATGGCAGTCAAATCGCCTCGGGCGGGACCGACGGAACCGTGCAAGTATGGGATGCCGCGACGGGGCGCTCCCTTTTTACCTATCGCGGCCATGCAGGTGCGGTCAATACGGTTGCATGGCAGGTAGGAGCACAACTGCTCCCTGGATCCGAAGCGCATATCGCCTCAGGCGGGACCGACGACACTGTACAGGTGTGGTCCATAGGCTCGTCCAGCAATCAAGCAATGGCTTTGCAGGGCAAGATTTTGATGTATCGCGGCCATTCCGGCCAGGTGACGTCCGTGACGTGGTCGCCGGATGGACAATTTATTGCCTCCGGCAGTGAAGATGGGACGGTGCAAATATGGCGAGCAGTGTAAACGCTAACGTTTATACCTCGATTTATTGCCAGGCGTGTGGCGCGATTAATCCGGTACAGGCCACGCATTGCTTTGCCTGTGGCGAGCCACTCTCCACTGTCACAGGAGGAACTGGCGCCACAACGAATCCGCTCACCAGCCTGCTCCTCTCCGATGTCATCATTCACCAGCGCTATCGTATCCTTGAGGTGCTGAGCGCCGGTGAGGTGAGTACCGTGTACAAAGCGCAGGACATCCAGTTCGGCAATCGCGTGGTAGCGCTCAAGGAGATCGGCCAGCATCAGCAAAGCACGCAAGAGGCTCAAGATGCTGCGGAGTTGATTGAAGCCGGTAAGCGCGAGATGCTTCTGCTGGCAAGTCTGATTCATCCCAACCTTCCGCGCATCTACGAGTATTTTGTCGAAAATCAGCGCTGCTATTTCGTCATGGACTTCCTCGAGGGTGAGACGCTCGAAGCCTACCTGGGAAAGAGGAAAAATCAAGCGCTTGCTGTCGAGGAAGTGCTTGATAGTGGTATCCAACTCGCGACGGTGCTCGACTACCTGCACCTCAGCCAATCGCCTCTCGGCCTCAAGGATCTCAAGACGAGCTCTATCTGGCGCACACCTGACGGGAAACTCTACCTGTTAGATACCGGGATGGTCCCCCCGGCAGCCGCCATGTCGCAAGGCCGATCCGTCTATAGCCTGGGGAGAATCCTGCGCCAGTTAGAGGCGAGGAAAATGTCCCTACGCTCTCTCCTGCATATCGCTCTTCCAAAGCTGCGAAAGCGCTCCAGGCACGCGCAATCTTTGCCGCTCAAAGAGTTAATCCAGCGGATGATCCACAATGATGCACGCAAAAGGCCATTCATGAGCCTGGTGATGGTCAGGCAGGAATTGCAACAGCAAGAACTGCAACTCCTCGCGACGCGGCAAACTCCCACACCGCCACTGAAGAAACGCCTCTTCTCTCGCCGCTCGCTGTTGAAAATGGGAGGACTCGCAGGACTCGCGGCGGCCAGCGGTACCCTGGCATGGTTTGTGGAATCTCAGGTTCTTAATATAGTGCCGCACCCGGTCTATAGTCCGAACATAGGAGGTACCATCTGCACTTATAATAGCGGCAGCGGTGTCCTCGGAGTGGCGTGGTCCCCCAACGGGATGCGCCTTGCCATAGGAAACGCAAATGGTCACGTACAGGCATGGGATGCCAACACAGGGCTGCATGTCATCGACTTTCAAGCTCCTCACCTCCGTCAGCGGATTGAGGACGTCATCTGGCTGCCTGAGGGCAACGCTATTGCTGCTGGCGGTGATGACTCCATCGTCTGGATATGGAACGCGGCGACCGGGCAGCTCC
>CATPCK010000364.1 GCA_955652655.1 uncultured Ktedonobacteraceae bacterium
AAACACTACCGAACCCGCTTGTACGGCTTGATTCTCATCGCCCACACGAATAAAACCACGACCACTGATCACGTAATAAATTTCATCCTCACTATGTGGTGACTGCCCATCGACCGCTCCTGCCGCTAACATATACAGCCCTACACTCATGCTGGGCTTGCGAATGAATTCAAGATAGTGATTATCGCTCTTTCCACACTCATAAACCAGCGGTCCAAGCTCGAAGGTATCCATGAGCAACATCTCCTTTTTATCTTCACCTTCTCACCGCGCGCGCCAGCAGCTCTGCTACAAGGAAGAAGACAAAGTCTATGGCGAGCAACACCAGTAGAGCAAAGTCAATATGTGAGGCGATAGAAGAGGTGGTCTGTAGCGTGGCGTCATTGAAGACCAGCAATTTGAACAGCCAGAGCAGGATAAAGATCAAGGCAGCTGCTATGATTACGCCAATCACAAAGTAACGCGCCCCTCGCCAGTCCTGGCGGCTGGGCCAGAGTTCGGAGGTAACCGTTAAAATCAAGTAGGGCGCGAACAGCAGTGTCCACCACGGCCAGCCAGGTCGCAAAAATTGCAGGTGGAAATCCCAGATATTGTAGCCGGTGGCGACCCAGTATAGAAAAGAAAACATGACAATCCCGCCAAAGAGAGGCGCCGTACCACTTAAACCATCTCCAACATAGGTCATAATGCGGCCTTCAGCTCGCGAATATTGCACCTCACCGAGTTGGAGTGGCTGTCTTCCACCACTTCTCATCGAGCGGCTATTCCGCCCTCGCGGCTGCACCTGTTTAATACGGAAAAGCGTGACGTTGGTGAGGCGAAATCCCCACGGCCAGAACAGCAGTACTACCAGAGCGTGACTCAACTCGTGCACCATAACCCCTGGTGCGTTCATCCAGAACCAGATAAACAATCCCCTGCTACCAATGAGTCGATACCCGATCTCATCAACCCGCGCGCGCAGTTCTCGGCGTGTTACCCGCAGCAGGATGAAAAGGACAAAGACTCCGGCGATGATCAGCCATGGAGCATACGGTTTAATTTGTGCTGCCTGCGATGGGTCCATAACCTTCCTTGTGTTGTTTCAAATTGGTCTTACAGTTTTGACGAAAGTGTATCTGTCTCAGCCACTTTTTCTCCCTCTTTCTTTCCATTGAGCGTTCCAGGAGGGGTCTTTATCGCGTGTTTTCGTTCGTAGTACATTCCCCAGAAGCCGAAAGCCAGCACGCAAATTGACAGCAGATACAACACGCGATCAAGGCCAAAGAGGTCTGCGATAACACCTATAAACAGGATGATCGGAATGGCAAGAGTATTATACAGCATAAGTTGTAAGGCAAAAACACGCCCTTTGATCCACCCGGGCGTTTGCTCCTGCATGGCAGTTTGTGCTGGGATATTGATAAAGGCCAGCGCCACCCCCGCGATGAGCATCACGAGCGCGACGCAGATCAGTAAGATAGGGTTCCCATTCCAACTATTCGGCGCTAGCGCTTTTGCCGCTAGCGTTAAAAGGGGAAGCAGCAGTGTTGCCGCTGTGAGTGCCACCGTGCCGGTAAAAACAGCTCGCGATTTGCCCAGGCGCGGCAGAATACGCGGCATCAACACTGAACCACCCACCAGGCCAATCCCTGCCGGAGCAAAGATAAGCTCCATCTTGTTCGCCTCGAGCAATAGCAATTTCGTCACAATCGGTGTGGCAAGTTCACCAATCACCAGCAGGAGTATCCCGGCGAAAGAGAGCTGCATGACCGCCAGGAAGAGTTTTTTATTGCGCCGCACAAAGGCCCAGCCCTGGTACATCTCTGTCCACATATTGCCCACGATCTCAAGATTCTGCGTATTTCTGCGGCTCTGGGCACCTCGTGCTACCTGGATAAAATTCTTGGCCGGAATCAATGCTATCAAACCTGCACAGACGGCGTAGAGCACCGCGACGATCAGGTAAAGGCTTTCAATCGGGTGGATCACCACCGAAGCTATAGCGTACGTGGGCAGAAGACTCAGGATAAGTGGCGCCAGCAGGATAAAGCCTATCGCCTGTGAGAGCGTAAACGTGATATTAAAGAGCGATAGCGCCGGTACCAATTCCTCTTCACTCACCAGCATTGGAATAGTTGCTCCCTCCGCTGGTGTGAAGAATTGACCTATACCAGAGATCAGCAGGGTCAGCAGGTAAATGGGGACCAACTGGCTGCGGTCAACCAGCAGCGAAATAAAAAAGACAAAGGTGGCGATGGCTCGCAAGAAATTACTGGCCCAGAGGACGCGGCGTTTATTCACGCGATCAACGAAGACGCCGGCGGGCGCGCCCAGGATCAATGCGGGAAGGCTGAAACAGATAATGGCGAGACCGACGAGGATAGTTGAACCGGTCACCTCCTCGATCAATACGAGCACGGCAAAGTTTGAGGCGAAAAAACAGGTCATAGAAATGAGCTGTGCCAGCCACAGGTACAGAAAACTTCTCTTTCTCAATAACGTGAGATACCCGTCATGTGGAGCGCTTACAGCCATGTAAAACTCCTTAGCGCGACCGAAAATAGCCTTCTAGTCCTTGTCGAACTCATCATCTATTTCAGCTTTTGTAGCACGTGGCAGCATCTGCTTCGTGCGTCGCTCAACCTCTGAGCGTGGTAATAATACACGACGCCCGCACTTCTCGCAGCTTAACCCGATGTCGGCCCCCAGCCTCACGACAACCCAATCATAGTTGCCACATGGGTGCGGCTTGCGCAGGCGTAATCGATCTCCTATCTCAAGATGCATGGGTGTCATGTTGTTGCGTTGCTTTCTCTCCCTGTCCATAGAGTCGATGTTCGATGATATATTGCTCAACCGCCTCCGGTGTTTGATATTTAATAGGTCTACCTTCCGCCACTCGTTGACGTAAGTCCGTCGCTGATATCTCCAACTGCGGTGCTGGCATCGTCAACAGGCGCTGCTTGAGGCCCGGCAATCGTTCCTCCAGCTGATCGCGATATCCCGGTACTTCTATATATCCTGGACGATGGACAGCGACAAGATGAGTAACCTGTTCTAGCATCCCTTCTGGATTATACCATGTAGGTAACTCTTCCAGGCTGTCCCACCCAATAATGAAGTAGATCTCCGTCTTTTCTCCCCACTGTTCGTGTAATAACCTGAGCGTATCCACTGTATATGATAGTCCCGGTCGCTCGATTTCGACTGTAGAGATACTAAAGTGTGAATTCGAAGCTATTGCCAGCTCAAGCATAGCGAGCCGATACCGCGCTTCTGTAATTGTTTTCCCCGGTTTATGCGGCGGCTGCCCGGCAGGCACGAACACCATTTCAGCCAGCTCAAGTACCGTCCGCACCTCTTCAGCTATTACCAGGTGACCGTAGTGAATCGGGTCAAATGTACCCCCTAACAGGCCAAACCGCTGAACGTCTCGCTGTGATCCATAATAGTTTTGCAACGAAATCTTTCTCCTGCCAGGAACGTGCTAGTACTGTTGACTTATGCTATTTCAACTGTTGAATCGACATAAGACAGGTCTGCTTTGGGGAGAGCTGTACGGAGAGTATACATTACGTCGGATATGCTGGCAAACTTTTCATTCCTCATCCAGAAATGGACGAGCAGTACAACATGCTCACCTGTATAGTTGCTCACTATGACGGTTGGTGCTGGCACCTCCGTGACAGTGTCAGTCTCTTTAAGCGCCTTGAGAATCTGGTCGATCGTTTCATGCTTGTCAAACGCTTCTATTGGCATGCTTACGTTGATCGTGGTGCGCCTCTCGCCATAATAGGAATTATTGATGACAATGCCCCCAAAAACAAGTGAGTTGGGCACGGTCACCAGCTCACCACTGGATATACGCAGCTTGGTCGCTCTCAGCTCGATGTTTTCAACCACTCCGGTGTGTAGTGGCGTATAGGCGGCATTGCCAATGGTGATCGAATCGCCAATATGGAAAGGACGCTCCATCAAAATATAGAAACCTGCCACCAGGTCCTTTAAAATGTCCTGGAATGCGATCGTAAACGTCACGGTCAATGCGCCGATGACCGTGACAGGAAAATCTATTGCCAACCCCCATATAAGGAATATCCAGAATGCATCGATAATCATAATCACGAAGAAGATGATGCGCCCAATTAAGACACGCAGGTTGATATCGATGCGATTGTTATTCAAACTATGGATGGTAAGCTTCATTGCAGTGCGCCCTACTGCTATCCCCACGAAAAGCGCGAACATTGTCAAGAACAATCGCCAGACATAGTTCATGATAGTTGGCAACGGAGTATTTAAATATTCCGGGCTACGTAAATAGACCAGAAATTGATATAATAGAATACTTTGTTGGACAGAAAAGTACGTAAATACGCCCACAATCAGTGGAATTACGAAGACGACGGCACCCAGTGTCTGCACAACCCAGTTGTCAAGGATAGTCTTCTTGAGAAGACTTACCAGGAAATGCCGCAGCGTCAGGCCGATAGCGACCGCGCACACCGCGATCAACAACATAAGAATGATTTCTGTGCTCATACTGCTGCTGTTCCTTCCCTGTCGTATACCTTGCACCATGCGGACCATCGACAACCGGGCCCTATGCGCCCTTCTTCCGCTGGCTGGACATCAAACCTGGCCAGTAAATCCACCAGTGTACACAGTGGCAAGCCTACAACATTGAGGTAGCAGCCATTGATACGCTCGGTTGGTTGAAAATCCGGGTGCTGTATGCCATAAGCTCCTGCCTTATCCAGCGGGTCCCCCGTGGCGATATATGCCGCTATCTCCTCTTCGCTGTAGGGACGCATCAGTACTGGCGTGGTACAACTCGCGCTATAGATCTCTGGCTTCCCATCGCTCAATCTGCACACTGCGACGCCTGTGACGACGTGATGCCAGCGATTCCGCAAGGAAAGCAACAGTTCGCGGGCATGGTCCCTATCGCGTGGTTTGCCAAGCACTTTTTCATCGAGGAGCACAGTCGTATCAGCTGTAATCACCAGGTGGTCAGCTGCCTCCGCCAGGGTCAGCGCCTCTATCGCCTTGTGTTCGGCGAGCCATTGTGCCAGCCCTTCGATCGGTCCCCGGTAGCGTTCTTGCATCGCTTCTTCATCGACGGGCGAGATGCACACTGTGTAAGGTAAGCCAGGGAGGGAGAGTATCTGCCTGCGCCTGGGCGAGGCAGAGGCCAATAACAAAGGTAAGGTTGTCAACGACATACTTATGTACGCTCCAAAATGGCAACACA
>CATPCK010000365.1 GCA_955652655.1 uncultured Ktedonobacteraceae bacterium
ATGGTAATATCCATAGCACCTGCCAAAAAATAGGAATGAAGTGGAGCACATGAAAATGTAGAGAAACCTTCATGTTTATACAAGCAGTATACCACAGGCATAAAAAAAGCTGACCATCAACAGAGTCATTTTGGCTATTCAGTCACCGTATTCGGCTGTATGAATCGTTTGTAGGTCATCAACCAAACGAGAAAGGCACAGATCGGCCGTAGGGGCCGGTTTACCGCACCCACAGCCGATTGATCGGCCCCTCCACTTACGTTCGTTTGCCTCCACTTTGTCATACACCCAAAAGGGATGATAAGCTTGACAACTCTTCTGTTTCTGTGCAAAATGCACGCATGAGTCACGCACAGCAAGCACAAATCTCCAGCAAGGTATGCTTTGTTCGGGCATATGCAAAGATTAACCTGACACTCGATGTGTTGAGACGGCAGCCAGACGGATACCACGAGTTGGCAACGGTCATGCAGACCATTGATCTACACGATACTATCTGTCTGACAGCCACCGGCGACCAACGAGTGCACATGATCTGCACTACTCCCGCATTGAGCAATCTTGACAATCTGGCCGCACGCGCTGTGGACAAGGTGCGTCAACGCCTCGGGTGGCATCAAGGAGTGCGTATTGAGCTGTACAAACGTATCCCCATGGCGGCAGGATTAGGCGGAGGAAGTAGCGATGCCGCGGCCGTCTTACTTGCGTTACGGCAATGGTGGCAACTACCATTCTCCTCAACAGACCTGCTCAGCATGGCGGCCTCACTGGGTTCAGATGTCCCGTTTTTTTTAACCGGAGGTCTTGCGCTCTGTGAGGGCCGGGGCGAGCGTGTATCGCCTCTTGTCCGCTACTGGCCGGCATCGATGCGCTGGCTACTCTTACTCAAACCCGTCATCAGTCTATCTACGGCAGCAGTTTTTCGCGCTCTGTCTGCGACTGATTACACTGACGGGACGCACAGCAAGGCGGTTTCAGCAGCCTTGAATGCACATAGTGATCCACCCCTGGATCACCTGCATAACGGCCTGGAACGCAGTGTGTTGGAACGCTATCCCGCGGTCGCCCAGGCTAGAGAGGACCTGTTGAGCGCTGGTGCCGCAGTGGTACGACTTTCCGGGAGTGGCCCAACACTCTTTGCACCATTCGCTGAACTCGCCAGTGCTCTTGATGTGCAACATCAAATGCAAGCCATGGAATACGAAGTATACCTGTCGCGTGCTACTAACCCCAGTCATGGGGATGTTAGTCTTTTCTAATGTAATGTAAGGAGGCTATTTCTCATGTCCGATCAGTACTATTGTGTGAAGTGTAAAAAGAAAACCGAGATGAAGGACCCTCAGAGGGTAACAACGAAAAACGGGAAATCTGCTTTGAAGGGACCTTGCTCAGTCTGCGGCACCACAGTCTATACCATCCTCGGTGCCAACAAAAAGTGATTCGATGAAGGAGATGGCGCTGAGCCACTGGTGGTTCAGCGCCATCTCCTCGCGTAGTCTTGAGCATCTCGACTTCCCGGCCTGCACTCTGATATAATGAGAATGCTGAACGAGAACACGTTATTGACGTCATGGGAAGAACAGGAAGAGTCTATGCCTCTTTGGGATTCTGTACAGCGCAGCCTGGAAAAAGCCTCTCATGAGGCCGCACGCATCGCAAGAACTCAGCGCCTGCGTTCCACCATCGATGGGCTGACCCGCCAGATAAACACACAACATAACAGCATCGTCAACAAAGCGATGGATATGCTTGTCGCAGGACAACTCACCCAGGGTGAACTCTACCAGCTCTGCCAGGAAATGATGAGCCTTCAACAGCAGTTGAACCAGGCGCGCACTGAGATGCAACAGCTACAGGTTCAGGCTAGCCAGTCACAAACGACACCTCCTCAAACGCCAACCGGACCGGGAGGGTCGGTGCCCAATGAAACAGGCGGCGAAAGCATCCAGCCCGTTGTATACGCGCCCCCACCCGAATATCCATCATATCTTGATAGCACCAGCGCGGCCTCCGTGCCGCCACCACCACCGGGCGTTGAAGCTCTGACCCTCAGCGCCATGAAAACCACCGAAATGAACGAGGGCGCCCCAATTTCTTCCTCATCAGCAAAACAGTTCTGCTCGGTCTGCCAGGCCGAACTCTTTCCAAATCACGCCTTCTGTCAAAGCTGTGGAGCGCCCGTGCGTATTAACGACACACAACATGAGTCAACCATGCGCGTGGGAAGCGTAGAATACAACTACCCTGCAGATGAAGCAACGATGCGCGCTGATGAACCAGTCAATCCCTCTCCACCATCACCACCGCATGAGCACACGCCTGAAGATGCTGCCCGGAACGAAGAGGTGTGAACTGCGACAGCACATTATTACAGTACTCTGTTACCTCTTGCGCTATCCGTTCGCCCTGTTGAACCTGCTTGGTCGCCCTTTTCGTGGTCGTGCCTGGCGACACCCGCGCTCAATCGTCGTTATCAAGCCTTGCTGCCTGGGCGACCTGGTGATGACGACTCCTTTACTGGAGGTCATCCGCCATGCCTATCCTGACGCCAGCATCGTCTATGTTGCGGGTACATGGTCTAAAGTCATACCAGAACACCATCCAGCCGTTGATACAGTGATTGATTGCGGCACCGTCGGCATCCCCGGCCGCTACAGCTTTTCTGACTATAGGAAACTTACGCGTACTTTGCGCGTGCACCACTTTGACCTGGCCTTCGTTCTCGACCGCTCGCCCATGCTGACTCTTCTGCCCTGGCTGTCCGGCATCCCCCGTCGGGTGGGTCCCGATAGCCTTGGTCGCGGTTTCTCGCTCACAGATCGAGTACCGGTCTCCAGTTCTCCTGCCCATCTTCAACACCAGGCCGAAGTATATCTCGATCTGGCACGTGCAATAGGCTTGCCCATCGCTGCTCCCCGCATGCGTTTCGAACCAACGGCGCAGGAACGACAAAGCGTCAGCCGCCCCTCTCGCCTCAGAGTAGCCCTGTTTACCGGCGGCGGCAGCAATCCAGGCATGGATCTGACCGCCAAACGCTGGCCGCTGGACCGCTACCAGGAACTGGCTCGTAAACTCATCCATGAATTGGGCGCTCAGGTGCTCCTTATTGGCGGCCCGGGTGATGTGCCTCTCAATCAACAACTTCAAGACGCTCTGGGAGCGCAGGGAGACGCTGTTATCAACCTGACGGGCAAGACCACCCTTGGGGAACTGGCGGCCCAACTTGAACAATGCGCGCTCTTTATCGGCAATGACAGCAGCCCCATGCACCTGGCTGCGGCAGTCAACATTCCTGTCATTGCCATCTTCGGTCCCACCAGTCCCCAGGAATACGGCCCGTATCCCCTGGATGACCCCAGGCACATCGCCATCTGGCGCCATCCCACCGGGCAACCTTGCTTCTTCCTCGGCAAAATGCAAGCCTGCGACCACTGCACCTGCATGCAATCCGTCACAGTCGACGACGTCTGGCAAGCCGTCCTCCAACTCATCCCCAGCCACCAGACAGAAATTCGTTAACTATCGCTATCGGGCTGCTGGCAGCTTCCTACCAGAAGGTATGTTCCTTCTTTCCGCTCGCACGCCTCCAACTTTTTCATACACCTGCCTGTTCCCTGGCGCTTGACAACGGTGATTATCCGTCAGGGGATCCAGGAAGGCGTCTTGACGACCTCCTATCCTGACCAGATTGGCGAAGTGGTCGTGTCCCTTGTGCTGGACCTTGGGGACACCTTTGCCGGGTTGCTCCTCTCGTGGAAACCCAAACGCAATGATCTGCAATATGCCGAAAGCACCATCGTTGCCTATACCGATACGCTTGAGCGTGTGCTGGGGGCTCCCATTGGTTCCTTGCCTCTCGTTGACGCTGAAACGCTGAAGGAGTGGTTTGTCTCACCAGGAGACAGCGCGTAAGTCTGTTCCATTTAACAATCTCTCGCGAGTAATCTCGTACGAGCCAGAAGAGCAGGAAAGCGATTTTTCTCGTTGTTCTGAGGATGAACCACCCATAGAAAACAAAAAGGCATGCCAACATTCGTGATATGTTTATTCTAGCAGGTCCCGCTTTGAAAGACGGTACCCGGGAACTTTTTAGAGGTCTCTGTCGTCTCCTGCTCTAAGCAATGTAAATGCTGTGCAGGGAAAGCAGCATAATATAGCTGTTCCAATGAAGGAGGATGGATAGGACATGATGAGACGTAAGCATCGATGGATGATGTGTTTGGCCGCAAGTATGCTCGTGCTTATACCTTTGACGGGCTGTGGACAAAACGCCGCTGGCAGCTCTGCCTCGCAACCTGGCTCTACTGCTACCCCTGGGTCACAATCTGGCTTTACTGGCACTCCTGGGAGCGTGCAACTCGTGAAAAAGAGCACTTTACCGACGACAGTACCCACACGCCAGCTATCGCCACCACCCGCCCCTCAGCCCATACGCGGTACAGTCACTCTGCAGGTCAACGTGGTGCCTCAGTCTGCCCACGACGCAATCACTTTCACCCTTAACAACCAGACCAACCAGGCGATTTTCTTTGCCGATCATCAGAGCGGGTGTACGGTAATCCTCTTGCAAATGGTGCCGGGGTTGCAGGACAACGGCCAATGGCAGACACTTGCCCCCTGTAAAGTTTTAACCATGACCCGGTTGCGCACGCTGGCGGCCGGCCAGAACCTCACGATTACGTTCAACCCCTCATCTGGGCAGTGGACACCGGGTCTCTACCGCGGCGTGCTGAGTTATGCCGCCGCAGAGACAGATGGTCAACGGAAGACGATCTTCTCATCTACTTTCAAAGTAGGGAACTAATGCGCCGACCAGCGCTCATCAGTCCCATGCGCACTCTCCTCCCACCTGGAATGGCAGGAGGAGAGTGCGTGCGCCCATCCTCTTGAAGTCTCTACGGTGAGGCATCAAGCTCATGTATTAAAATGTTAACCAATATCCCTGAATCTTCACCAGATCTTCACCACTTCTTTACCGCTTCAATCTTCTTCTCTCCCTTGGTATCTGTCATACTCACCCTGATACTATGCTAGTTCAACCCACATGTGCCAGTGAGCTAGCAAGCGAACTTGATTGGCCCACATATATTTCTACAAAGGTGTCCATGTGTTTTTTGAAAGTGAGGTTACTTTATGCCCATCTCTTCTCATGCCAGGCTTCGCATCATGCTCTCGCTCGTCGCCATCGTTGCCATCGTGAGCACCTTCGCACTCTCCCTGGCCTCTAGTGGTGCGTCAACCCGGGCTAGCGGCCCTGCCGTTACTACCTTCAAGGGTCGGCATTTGACCACTACCAGGGCTGCACATGTGCAGATGCCGATGCAGGCCCACACGCAAACCCAGACAAATAGCAAATTGAAGGTGCGCGTGACTCCCATACTCCATAAGAGCAGCGCGAATGCCGTTAAAGCTTCCGCCGTCAACGGAATTGCCCCTCATACAGCCGATGTGGGCACCCGTCCGGGCAAGCTGCTCCACAATTTCAAGGGACTGAACGGCGTCGATACTTTTACTGCCAACGGCTTCATCCTTGAGCCGCCCGATCAGGGCTTGTGCATCGGGTACCTGGGCAAGACCAAGGTGGTCAACGAAATCATCAACGATGTAACCGCCTTTTACACCCCCAACGGGACGCTGGTCAGCCCC
>CATPCK010000366.1 GCA_955652655.1 uncultured Ktedonobacteraceae bacterium
CGAGAGCGTCTCTGCTCCCTGTTCATCTTTCTTCTTAGTGCATCACGTTCAAGAGCAAGAAGCCAGCTACAATCACAAGCAGCGCCACAAGGCCAAAAGATACGAGACGGAATAGAGCAGCCCGGCGCGCGGCCTGCGCGCGCAAATGCTCTACCCGTACATCCTCGGCCGGACACCAGCCCGAAGCTCCGCAATACGGGCAAAGCGGGAAAAGTTCATAGGGCGGGCAAAGCGCGCCATTGCCATAGGTATAGGCGCCCACTTCGTCGCGTATCTGCTCGCTCTCAAAGACGGCGCGACAATGAACGCAGCGCAGTAGCAGGTACTCTCCCCAATCGCGCGCGTTGCACGCCGGGCACACATCCACAGGTCCACGCCCGCGCAAAGAGGCTATCGTCCACTGGTGATGACAGCGGTGACAATGGCGGGGATAGTTGTTCCAGGTCGCCAGCGAATCTTCGATGTTTCCTTGCGCTTCAGTGGCTACACCGCGTAACATCCCCCGCTCCCTCAGCGCCTGCGCCTCTCCCGATGTGAGATCGTAAGTAATGTCGCCCAGGTCCAGGCGCACAGGATCATCGCCAGTTAAATCGGGAAAACCGTAGTGGCGCTGGCGATCGCGGCGCGCCCCCGGTGTTACCTCCGCACTATTGCTCCTCGCCCTTGAGCGTATGTCATCAGTATAAACATATCCGCGCGGCGAAGAAACACCCAGAATATGTTCCGAACGTCGTGCATCATAAGCCTTACGTTCCACTGGATCATTCAACGTTTGATAAGCTAGCAGCAAGACACGCATTCGCTCTTCCGCATCTTCCCCCTTATAAACATCGGGGTGATATTGTAAGGCGAGTTTCTTAAAAGCAGTCTTGATGTCGCTGGCAGGGGAGTTCGGGTCTACACCCAGCACGGCATAGTAATCAGTAAACGTGTCCATCTCGTATCAGCTATAGGCAACGAAAAAAAGGTGGGTTCATATCTCTCCGGAATTTCACTGTCCCATATAGTATCATTACATAAAAAAAGGTATCGTATAAAATAAACGTACGAGAAAGGTAAAGGTTACAAACATGCAGAGTTCATGGGATTTTGAGCGCTTAAGCGAAGCGTGCAACAAAGCAGGATGTATCCTCTGCCGCCTGACAGGAGAAACCACGCAACGCTACCTGGAGACATGGAAAGACGAAATGTTTACCGAAGTCGATGTGCGAGCAAAACTACGCAGCTCCAGGGGATTCTGCAACACACATACCTGGCGGTTAGTGCAAATGGGTGCCTCCCTGCCACTGGCACAGGCATATCGCGACATCATTACAGACGAAATAGAACAGCTTGAAAATGATGGAGGCAGGCACAGGCAGCGATGGTTCCATCCCAAAAACGGCGAAGCGCTCTCTCCCTGTCCCGCCTGCCAGCAAAGCAACGAGGCCCTTACACGCTTCGTCTTTTCATTGCGCCAATCCTTACCCGAACCTTCCTTTTACACACTCTTTCTCTCTTCCCATGGTCTATGCCTGCAGCATTTTCACCTGTCCTGCACCCTCAAACCGCTGGCAGCCCCGGAAACCTGGCTCCCCCTGCTTCGCCAGGCACAGCTCGCCATCATGCAGCGGCTCGAAGCACAGCTGTCTGAACTCATCCGCAAACACGACTACCGTTATAAAAACGAAGCACGCGGCGCGGAGATGACATCATGGCAAAGTGCAGCTGGCCTCGTCTCCGGAGAAGAAGGCAGTATTACCTAGACAAACCCTTTTGAGTATGCTTCAACTTGTGGAGAAATACGAGACGAACGGAGGAGCGCAATGATGCAGGTTAACAAAATCATCCGGCTATCAGTAGGTGCCGATTTATCGCGCACACCGCCGATTTATCGGCCTTCCGTGGATGTTCCGGTATCCGAACTATTTTGTTAAAACTCATCATTGCGCCCCTCCGTCCGCATTGCACGTATCTAAACAGCGTTGGGATGCTCCCACGGGAGCATCCCAACGCATTGTTCGGTTATCCCCTGAGATTACTTGCTCGTCGTGAATTAGCTTTCGCTCTGAATCTTACCGAAGAGACCATGCATCTCACCATCAATACCAGCGGTAAAGAAGAGTACGTTGCTTGGACCAGCGGTTGCGTCATTGCCAAACTCCAGAGCCCACAGGCCATCGATCACAATTGGATCTCCAGCTTGACTTTTAAGTTGACCGACACGTTCGCCGGTTTTAGGGTCGTAAGCATTGATGCGCCCGTTACCGAAATTCCCAACTAGCAAATCCTTGCTGAATCTGCCAAAGCTGGCAGGTGCCAGGGCCAGGCCCCAGGGAGAGTTGAGCTGGCCATGTGAAATGAGACGGCGAATCAAATGCCCACTGGTGCTAAAGACATCGACAAACCCACGGCCCTGGCCTGCAACGTCATCGTGCTTGGCAGCGTTCTGCAGCGCGAACGTGACGTAAAGGTTACTACCAATGCTCTGAATACCGAAGGGTGCGTAGCCCTTCGGAAGATGGGGATCAGTAAAGGAGCGGACCAGGTGAAAATTCGCGTCGAACATCTCGATCTTACCGAAGCGGAAATTTGTGGCATAGATGAACGTGCCATCTTCGTTGCTGGCGATAGCCAGCCCTTTGTAGACAGCCCCCGCACCTACGGCCGAGCGGTCCACGGCCAGGATGGCATGGGTCGGGTCGACTGCGGGGTTCCAGCCGGCGATCGTGCCATCTTCGGTGGAGAAAATGAAGCGGCTTGCACCAGATGTACTACCCTTCGAAACAACGAAACCAGTCGTGGCATTAAAGACAACCCCGGTCGGCGCCGCGGTCGTTACACCTGCAGGAGCTGGTATGGTGACCACGAGCGGCGAGCCTACAGGGAATGGGGTGCCGTTTCCATCATAGAGGGTGGACACGCCTGTCCCATTGTCCGCCACCCACCAGGGAGTAGTAGGGCCATGTACCAGGCCCCAGGAATTGACCAGATTCTTGTCTTGAACCCTGGCGAAATTGGGCAGGTCCGAAACCAGGTTTGTCTGCTGGTAGAAACCCTCCGAACCAGTGGCGGATTTGGCAAATACCGCGATGGGCACTGCCACTAATAAGGCTAGTGTCAGTAAGATGACAGTAGCCAGCAGTCGTAGTCGTCCAGGCATATGCTGGGCATGCATAGATAAATACCTCCTTTGACGTATTGTGAAATAGACATGGTGATACCCCGGAAAAATTTCCGGGTCCCCTATTAGGTATATTCGGAGGAGGTTACAGTTCTATGCAGTTACCTTGCCATGATGGTGAAAATACCTCAACGTTGAGGCACTCTCACCATCGCGGCGTCATAATCCTCGGACTCGACAAAATCGCTCGCGAAACACACTGAACCACGGGGAGAAACACGCCAGAAGACCCTCTGCATCCGCGTCCATTCGGCTAGTAGCTGGGCGGCGCGCCAGCTGCGCGTCTTCTTCCCATGCCACTGAATGACCGTTCTCAATGCCTCTATTTCGCTGGTATCATCCAAACGCTGTAGCTCTACCAGTTCGGTATTACACCGCATAGGGAACACTCCTGCCGTATCGAGGACATACGCAACGCCGGCAGACATACCCGCTGCAAAGTTCTTCCCGGTTTCACCAAGCACCACAACCATTCCTCCCGTCATATACTCACAGGCATGAGCGCCCACTCCTTCGACGACCGCCAATGCTCCGCTATTGCGTACGGCAAAGCGTTCTCCAGCACGTCCGGCCACAAAGAGTTGTCCACCCGTTGCCCCATACAGCACGGTATTGCCAAGAATGGTATTGCTGTGTGCGGCAAAACTCGAGTCAGTTGGGGGAGCGATAATGATCTGACCGCCGGTCATACTTTTCCCGACATAATCATTAGCCTCGCCATGCAGGACCAGCCTCATTCCAGGCAGGCAGAACGCGCCAAAACTCTGTCCAGCCGCTCCTTGCAATATACAGGTTATGCTCACTCCTGGCAAACCTGCGTTCCCATAGCGGCGCGCTATCTCACCCGCGAGGCCCGCGCCAATTGCCCTGTCGTAGTTATGAATCTGGTGTTGTGTCACGACACTACGCTCA
>CATPCK010000367.1 GCA_955652655.1 uncultured Ktedonobacteraceae bacterium
GTGTTGTTGAGCGGATCATCGTTCCGATCGTGAATGCGCAGATGTACCGGAAGGAACTCAAGCTGCTTGAGGCTTTTGCACAGAAGAAAAGTACTACTCCTTTTTCTGATTCCTCGTCGCTTCGCTCCTCGCAATGATTTTATGGGTGGCTGCGGGTTGGCAGCCTGTGGCCTCCAACCCCGCAACTCCACAAAAAAAGTCCTTAGCGCGCTGTCCGGCGTCCATAGGCCCAGACCGCCAGCGGGATGAAGACGACGAGGATACCAACGCACCAGGCGATTGCCTGCCAGATCGTCGAGGCATTGGGCTGATTGAGGAGGAGCCCACGTACCGCGTTGACGATTAGCGTGACCGGCTGATGATTGGCGAAGGTTTGCAGCCAGCTGGGCATGCTCTGTGTCGGCACAAACGCGCTGCTAGCGAAGGTCAACGGAAAGAGCCAGATGAAGCCAGCGGATTGCGCCGCCTCCACAGTGCTCACCAACAATCCTATGGTTGCCGAGATCCACGAGAAGGCAAAGCTGGTTAGTAAGAGCAGCCCCACTGCCGCCACCCAGGAAAGGACATTGCCGTCTGGTCGGAAGCCGACCAGCAGGCCGACCATCCACATCACGAACACGACGAACGTATTGCGCACCAGGTCGGAGATGGTGCGCCCTGTGAGGACAGCCGATTTGGCCATCGGCAAAGAGCGAAAGCGATCAACCAGCCCGCGCTGCAGGTCGGTTGCCAGGCCGATACCGGTGGACGTCGCGCCGAAAATGACGGTCTGGGCGAAGATGCCGGCCATCAGGTAGTTGACATAACTGGTGCCACTGACCGCGATTGCTCCACCAAACACGTAGCGGAAGAGCAGGACAAACATGATCGGCTGGATCGTCGCGAAGATCAGCTCCTCCGGGATGCGCGGGATCTGTATGAGGTGGCGCTTTGCGAGGACGAGCGCGTCAGCGAACGTCCAGTAGAGTGAAGGGCGCGCCAGCGGCTTCAATGATGAAGTCGCGCGTAGGTTACTAATATTCATCGTGAACTCCTTACCAGGGGCCGGTCGGCCGGTGTTTCTTCGGGCAGATCTGCCGTGGTAGCGGCGCGCCCGGTCAGTGTGAGGAAGACATCATCCAGGGTGGGCCGGCGCAGCGCCAGGTCGTCTAAGGGAATCTGCTCGGCGTCTAGATCGCGTACGACAGCAGCCAGCAGTTGTGCCCCTTGTGTCACAGGCACGACGAGACCACGGCGGTCCATGTTGACCTGGATCTCGCCCGAACTGAAGGGCCGCAACGCTTGCGCAGCGGCATCCAGGTCGCCTCCACGCGCCACCGTGAGCTCGAGCCGCTCACCACCGACCTGGGTTTTCAGTTCGTCGGCTGTGCCATTGGCAATTACGCGCCCCTGGTCCACAACGGCGATCTGGTCAGCGAGTTGATCGGCTTCCTCCAGGTATTGCGTGGTGAGTAAGACCGTGGTCCCATCTGCGACGAGGGAACTGATGACCTCCCACATGGCGAGGCGGCCGCGTGGATCAAGCCCGGTCGTCGGCTCGTCCAGGAAGAGCACCGGAGGCGAGATGATCAGGCTTGCCGCCAGGTCAAGGCGGCGGCGCATGCCTCCCGAATAGGTCTTGACGGTGCGCCGGGCGGCATCAACCAGGTCAAAGCGTTCGAGGAGTTCATTGGCGCGCCGTCGTGCTATTGCGCCTGACAGGTGATAGAGTCGCCCAAACATCTCCAGGTTTTCGTATCCGGTAAGGTTTTCGTCAACGGCGGCGTACTGGCCTGCTAGACCAATGCGGGCGCGAAGTGTGTCGGCGTGTTTGACAACATCGAGCCCGGCAACTTCCGCTCGCCCGGCGTCGGGGCGTAAGAGCGTGGTCAGGATGCGCACGGCCGTGGTCTTACCGGCGCCATTGGGACCAAGGAGGCCCAGGACGGTCCCCTCCTCGGCGACCAGGTCAAGCCCTGCCAGGGCACGCGTCTTTCCATAATATTTTTGGAGCCCTTCGGCCAGAATGGCCGGTTTGTTTGGCATGGTATATTTCCCCTTATGATGTTGCCGACGACGGGATGCGACCGGCTGCCGGCGGTAGTTAGACAAACAAGTGAACGTGGGCGGTCGGACTACGGACTATTGACCGGCACGCTACAATATGCTACAATCTTAGTGGACATCTGTCCACTTGTTATATTGTAACGGACATCTGTCCACTTGTCAAGAGGGGAGAGCAGTAATGGAAGGATCTCCTGACTACCCGCGGCCTTTGGGGCCAGTCAATCCAGACGATAACAACAGACCGGGCGACGTAATGGAAGGATCTCCTGACTGCCTGTGGCCTTTGGGCCTGCCAAAGCCGTTCGTACCAGGTGCGCGAACCGAACGGCGCGACGCAACGGAGCATCGCCTGCGTATCCTGGAGGTCGCGCGGCGCCTCTTCGCCGAGCAGGGCGTGGATGCAGTCAGTATGCATCAGATTGCCATGGCCGCCGGCATTGGGCAGGGAACGCTCTACCGTCGTTACGCCCATAAAGGCGAGCTCTGTATGGATTTGTTGCGCGAGCGCCATGAACAATTCGTGGAGGAGATCGCAACGCAATACGCGGCAACGGCGACATCTCCTGCGCTCGAACGGCTGGATGGTGTACTGGCTCACTTTGTCGCGTTTCTCGAAGAGCAAGGTGCCTTGTTAGGACCCATTGCCGTTACTGATAAGCGAGATTGGCAGTGTAACGAAGCTGACAACTTCCGGCGCTTTTCCTTCCAGCACGCGCCTTTTTATCTCTGGATGCACGAACTGTTCGCGGGATTATTTGCTGAAGCAGTGAGACAGGGAGAACTGCCGCCGCTTGATATCGACTTCACGACCGACGCTATACTGGCTACACTACATCCCATGTTCTATCGCTTGCAACGGCAAGAGCGAGGCTTCTCGCCGGAGCGTATCTTGCAAGGTTTGCGCCGCATCTACATCGACGGTGTGAAGACGGCACACATTTCAATGGGGCTTGCGGAGGCAAACGAAAAAGCCACTGTTTGAGTGGTGCCTGAGGATAACATGGATTTCACTGCTCCAACCCACGTGTATGACCTTGAACAGCCGCGTTATTTCGGCGCTCCCGTCCATCCCAGCCACGCGCCAGGATTAGTCTATGCGCTGCACCGCCGTCACGAGCGGGGTGCGAGTGAAGCGAGAACGAGCGCTTCTGGCTTCGTCTATATGGCCGAA
>CATPCK010000368.1 GCA_955652655.1 uncultured Ktedonobacteraceae bacterium
CAGCAACAACATAGATAAAAAGATCCAGTCGTGGAAAAGCCTTTTGCAAATCCCCCAACAAGCGACCGGTAATCAGAATAAGTTTGCGGCCAGAAGCTCCCACCCGTTCCAGCGCATCTATCGTTTGTGGGCTGACTACGCCATCTTTGGCAAGCGTCCCATCATAATCGCACGCAAGCGCGAGATAATGCATATAATGGTATCTCCTCACTAGTCAGTCAAGTGACCTCCAGTGAAAAACTGGAAGCTTGTCCCTCACCCGAAGGTGGAGACGATAGGCAGCTTGACTGGCTACCCACCAGCGAAGGTGTACCGACGCTGGCAAGAGAAGTCAGGTACTTCTCTCGAATATTCTTAGCAGCATTGAGATCCGCATTCAGACAGTAGCTGCATTTGCGGCAGAGGAAGAGACTTTGAGAACGGCGATTGTTTCGGGCGACATGCCCACACCTAGAGCATCTCTGGGAGGTTGTGCGCGGGTCGATGCGGAAGACAGCAATGCCGCGCTGCTCAGCTTTATATGCGATAAAGCCAGCCAGTTGCGCAAAGCTCCACGTGTGGAAGCGGCGACGAGCCGCTTTGCCACGACGCTCTCCTCGACTCCTGATCTCTCTCAGGTTCTCCAGCACAATGGTTCCGCCAGCAGGGGTATGTTGGACAAGGCGTTTGGAAAGCACATGGTCGTGATCTCTTCTTTGGCGAAACAGTTTCCCAGAGAGCTTGCGCAAATGGCGTTTCGCGCTCTTTGTGCCTTTGCTTTGAAGTTTTCGTCTCAAACGAAAGATCCGACGTTCTTGTGCTTTCCAGCGACGCTGTCCGAGGAAGTGAAGGGAAGAGGTGACTGCTGGGCGAGTCTCGCCCAGATCGACGCCAATCACGGTAGGATCTGGTTCTACAACAGGGACAGGGATGCTCACCACCACATGCAACCAGAAGCGCCCTTGGCGATAACAGAGATCGGCACTACAGACACGATGGCCGATGTACTGCTGCGCCTGACGGGAAGCACTCATGGCGATCTCAAGGCGACCACCAATGGTCGCCAGGCTGGCGGTCATGTGATTCCAGTTCACCCAGTAACTTCTCGCATCATAGCGGATCGGGCAGGAATGCGTCTGCGGGGCCTTGACGGGCTTGAACGGCAGGATGTCCTTGCCCTGTTTCTGCCACTTCACGACCCTCTTGTGGTAGCTGGCCTCATGCTTCTTTGCCCAGGTCAGCGCCGAGACGACCGCCTCCGTCGCCTTGACACGGGCAGCGATGACCAATTGGGCCGGCAGATCAGGATAGCGCCTGCGCAGATCGTAATAGGTCTGCTTGTGCAACTCCACCCCATTGCCCTCACCCGTCTCAAAGCCAATTTTCGCCACAGCATTGAAGCATGCCGTATGCTCGGCCAGGGTGCGCTTCAAGATGGTGGCTTGCTCTGGTGTGGGCTTCAATTGTACGATCACGGTCCTGTCCATGCAGAAAGTATCTCATATATTCGTCAATTTTTCAATACAGAAAAGGAGGCGGCGCTTACTCCCACACTTGAAAGCTGTGGGTGTCCGCGCCGCATAAATCATGAACAGTACTATTTTGTATATAATACTAGGGGCACTGCAAGAAAAGATACTCATCTAAACGCCAACAAATACAATTTTGAGTGGGACTAATTGCTCGAAGCGCAGACCTGCCAAACCAATAATCTGACGAGCAATCATTGCTTCGACCTGCTCGGTTGCCGCTGCGTCGTACTGTAATCAGGCCCGGTCTCCTGCCGCATTTCCGCGATAGGCTGCACCAGAAACACGGGATGGCGTGGTGCCTCACGCACAAAATCCTCAAACGGAGATGCCGGGGTCGCATCGAAGTACTGCCGGATAAAGGCTGGAGCCCCGGCAAGACTCTGCTTGAGGATGGGCGCTGCCTCCTCTGCTGGTAACTCGACCACGGAGATGGCTTCAGAATGGCGCCCTTGTGTGAGGGTCGCCTCGCCTGCCGGGCGCAGGTTGCGCGCCCAGTTGACTTCGCCGAACGCTGCTATCAGCCAGCGTCGTCCGTCTTGCTCACCCAGCGACACGGGCGTGGTCCGGGGCAGACCACTTTTGCGACCGCGAACGGTGCGCAAGGCCATATTGCCCATTCTCACACCTGCGTGCAGCAGGGTTGTTGCGAAGATGTTTCCCATGCGCGTAATGAATGAGGCTCGATACGTTTTTGCCATGAAATGGTACACTTTTACCACCTTTTGACAACTCACACAGAATAGAGTATAAAAGAGTACAAGTGTTTCAAAAGAAAACAGGCACCCCAAATTCCTTACAAAAAAGTGTGGGTGAGTGAGGAAGAGAGAGTAAATCACATGACAACGCCCGCGCGCAGGCAGTACCTGCGCATAAAGAGCCAGTATCCCGATGCCATCCTCATGTACCAGGTAGGGGATTTCTACGAGACCTTTGACGAGGACGCGCGTATTGCTGCCCGTGAACTCCAGATAGTCCTCACCTCCCGCAAGGATGGAGAGGATGGCAGGGTTCCCCTCGCGGGTGTACCCCTGCACGCCCTGGAAAATTATGTGGGCAAACTGGTTCATCGCGGCTACAAAGTCGCCATCTGCGACCAGGTGGGCGAGGTCGGCAGAGGCATCGTCGAGCGCGCGGTAACCCGCATTCTCACCGCGGGCACCCTCTCTGAACCCAACCTGCTTCCCACGCGGCAGAACAATTATCTCGTCGCCATCGCTCCCGCACGCACACAGACCGGCCTCGCTGCCATCGATGTCAGCACAGGCGAATTTATCGTCACCTGGTTTGCTCCCGCCGAACTGCCCGCTGCCCTCGAGGCGGAACTGCAGCGTCTTGCCCCCTCTGAATGCCTTGTTGTCGAGGGGAGCCAATCCAATAGCTATCAACTTCTAGCCTCGACCATGACCGTCACGCCCTGTCCTTCCTATTTTTTTGATCAGGAAGCATCTCGTACCCGCCTATGCCGCTTGTTCGGCGTGCAATCCCTGGATGCTTATGGTTGCGCGCAGGCACCGCAGGCTATTGCCGCGGCTGGAGCCGTCATCGCCTACCTGGAGAAGATGAATGTATCCCTCCTCTCGCTCTTAACCGGTCTGCGTTCCTATCGTACAACGAACTACATGGTCCTCGATGCCCATACACAGCGCAACCTTGACCTGTTACAGGGTTCCCGCAGCGCTACAATCCAGGGAAGTTTGCTTAGTGTCCTTGATCGCACCATTACTCCTATGGGAGCGCGGCAATTACGCCGCACGCTGACGCAGCCGCTTCTCGACCTGAGCCAGCTGGAAGAGCGCTTTGAGAGTGTAGAAGAACTCTACGAAAGTCCGGCCCTGCGCAGCCGCTTCGCTATCTGCTTGCAAAGCCTGGGCGATATGGAACGTATCGTCGGTCGCGCCCGCCAGGGAAGCGCCGTTCCCAACGAAGTTGTCGCCCTGCGTGACTATTTGACCATTATCCCCCGCCTGCGCGAACTCTTGCTAGGCTGTGACGCTCAACTCCTGGCTAAACTTGCCCATGAGCTTGACCAATGCCCGCAGGTGGTTGAATTGATCGGAAAATCCTTAGCCCGCGCGCACACTGCTGACGAGCAAGATGACGGTGAGCGCCTGATCCGTGCCGGTTTTCATGCTGAACTGGATGAATTGATTGCTTCGATCAGTGAATCGCGCCGTTGGATTGCCTCGCTGGAGGCTATCGAGCGCGAACGCACCGGTATCAAGTCGCTCAAAGTGGGTTTCAACAAAGTCTTCGGCTATTATATCGAGGTCAGAAACACCCACCTGTCATCTGTCCCCGCCGACTATATGCGCAAACAGACGCTGGTTAACGGGGAACGATTTATTACCCCTGAACTGAAGGAGCACGAGGCTCGCATCCTTAGCGCGACCGAACGCATCGAGGAGATGGAGCGCAGCATTTACGCCGATGTGTTGCGCCAGGTGAGCGTCTACTATCCCCAGCTGATGACGACCGCTGCGGCTGTTGCCAGGGTCGATGTCTTATTGTGCCTGGCGGAGGTGGCTGCTCACCAGGGCTATGTACGCCCTAAATTAGAGCAGAGCCTGGACCTGGAGATCGTCGGTGGGCGCCATCCTGTGGTCGAATACACCCTCGATGGCGATGTTTTCATTCCCAACGATACTCAGTTGCAAGGGGAGCAAGAAGAGCAAGGGGAGCGTATCGTACTATTGACCGGCCCCAACATGGCCGGCAAGTCGACCTATCTGCGCCAGGTAGCCTTGATTACGCTTCTGGCCCAGATTGGCAGTTTTGTGCCGGCCCGTCGCGCTCGCCTTGGTCTTGTCGATCGCATTTTTACCCGTGTAGGTGCCGAGGATGATATCGCCTCGGGGAAGAGCACCTTCATGGTGGAAATGGAAGAGACTGCCACCATCCTCCACCATGCTACCAGGCATAGCTTGATTATCCTGGATGAAATTGGTAGAGGCACCAGTACCTACGATGGCCTCGCCATTGCGCGTGCCGTCGTCGAACACCTGCATAACGTCACAGGAGCGCGTACGCTCTTTGCTACCCACTACCACGAACTGGCCTCGATGGCCACTGAACTGCCCCACTTAAAGGTGTACACGATGCAGATCAGCGACGATAAGCAGGGTGAAATCGTCTTTTTGCATCGCGTGGCGCCTGGCTGCATAGGGCGCAGCTATGGCGTGCACGTGGCAAAATTGGCAGGCATGCCGCCAGGTATCGTCCGCCGCGCGGAAGAGGTGTTGCAGTATCTCGAATCGGGCAAAGATCATGCGGGAACTCAGCTTGTCTTCGCGCAAAATGGACATAGGGAAGAAGCTTTACAGTACGCGCTAACTCCCCATAATGACGAAGGAAAAATGGTCGCCGATGGCAATGGTCAGTATAAAGCAGGGGAAAATGGGCAACACAATCTAGAAGCCGCCTACAACGCTCCCTACAGCGCGCAACTCGTTGCTACCTCCAAATCACGCTATGCATGGCAGAGTGAAGAAGCTCGCTTCGTAGCCCATGCCCTGGAACAGAGCAATGGGCGGGGGGCGGACCTCGACTCCATTGATCTCTGTGCGATTACACCGCTTGACGCGCTCAACCTGTTGTTTGTGATGCAGAAGAATAGAAACAAAAACTGATGCAAAAAGTGCTTACACGAACCCCCATTCACGTCTTATCCCAGGATATCGCAGATCGTATCGCCGCTGGTGAAGTCATCGAGCGGCCCGCATCAGTCGTCAGGGAGTTGGTGGAGAATGCTCTTGATGCCGGTTCGCACGAGATACGTGTAGAGATTCGCGGCGGCGGCCTGCGCCTGGTGCGCGTCACCGATGATGGCTATGGTATCCCAGAAGATGAGTTAGAGCGTGCCTGCGTGCGTCATACCACCAGCAAGATCACTACACTTGAAGACCTGGGTCGCTTACATACCCTTGGATTCCGTGGAGAAGCCCTGGCGAGTATTGCCGCAGTTTCAGAATTGACGCTGGTGAGCCGCCCTATCGAATCCGAAGATCTCGTCGAGGAATCGGCTGCCGTGCTAATTACAATACGTGGTGGCGAGGTGACGCAGCGTGGGCGTCGCGCGCGCCTGCATGGTACAACTGTTACGGTGCGTGACCTCTTCTACAATGTGCCTGCCCGTCTCAAATTTATGCGTGGCGCCCGTACCGAGACCGGCCATATTCTGCAACTCATGCGCCGCTATGCTGTGGGCTTTCCGGCTATCCGCTTTAATTTGACCATTGAGGAGACCGTCGCTCTGCAAACAGGTGGCACAGGTGACCTTGCCGCGACATTGGCTGAACTCTATCAACTTCCCCTGGCGGAAATGTTGCATCCTGCCTCAGCCACAGCTGAACACTACACACTCCATGGCTTCGTCGGCAACAGGGCCCTGGCACAGAGCAACCGCCAGCACATCATGCTCTTTATCAATGGTCGCTGGGTGCAAACACGTCCATTGCAGGATGCGCTTGAGTCTGGTTATCGTGGCCTGCTGCCAAAGGGAAAGCATCCTCTACTCGTCTTTTACCTTGAGCTTCCGCCCGGCGATCTTGATGTGAATATCCATCCCGCCAAAACCGAGGTAAAGCTCCTGCACGAGTCCGAAATAGTCACAGCCCTGACGCAGGCGGTTCGCTCGGTGTTGGAACGCAGCCCGGCTCTACCTTCCTCGCCGTCGTTTCCTGGCCCCGAACTCGTCTACCAGCGCCGTCTTCCAGGCCCTCGTCGCCGCGGATTGCATGTTGCTGAGTCGGCAGAAGGCTATAAAGCTGAGGTTGCTCCTCCAGCCGCAGCTGAAATATTGGCGACGCTGCGGCCACTTGCGCAACTACAGCAGGCGGTCATTCTCGCCGAGGCCCCCGACGGCAGCCTGTATCTCATAGACCAGCACCGTGCGCATGAACGTGTCATTTACGAACATCTGCGCAGCAAACACATCGGGGTACGAGTCGATGCAGAAGATGAATGGGCCGACTCGCTCCTGTTGCTGGAGCCTGTCGTCATTGAGTTGAAGCGCGCGCAGGCGGAGCTACTTGAGCAGCGCTTGCCGGTCCTGCGCGATCTGGGCTTGGAGTGCGAGCGTTTTGGTGGACGCAGTTTCCTCATCCGTTCTGTGCCCAGTGGCGTTGGTCAGGAACAACTGGCGGGCCATCTATCCGAACTGGCCGAAATTGCCTCCGAAGATAGTACCGACTGGGAGGATCACTTGCTGATTGGCCTGGCCTGCCGTTCAGCCCTGCGCCGGGGACGTGTCCTCGGCATAGATGAGCAACGAGCGCTCCTGACATCGCTATCCGCTGTCACTGCCCCCGCGGTCTGTCCTCACGGCAGCCCGATACTCCTGCACTACAGCCGCACCTTTCTCATCGATAGGTTTGATTGGTGATCATCCCTTAACTTTGACTTTCCCTGGCCGGTGCGTTTGTATATTCTGCCGGTGCGAAAGCCACAAGAATCGTCATATCTTCAGTAATGCTGTGAAAGCGATGTTCGACCTGTGCTTCAACAAACACTACCGAACCCGCTTGTACGGCTTGATTCTCATCGCCCACACGAATAAAACCACGACCACTGATCACGTAATAAATTTCATCCTCACTATGTGGTGACTGCCCATCGACCGCTCCTGCCGCTAACATATACAGCCC
>CATPCK010000369.1 GCA_955652655.1 uncultured Ktedonobacteraceae bacterium
AAGATTCCTGCGCCAGGCGCTCGGGACCGTGACTCCCTGCTTCTCTTCGCAGGCATAGTTTTAACGAGGGTGAAGCGTCATCGGCAGGCCATAGCGAGGTCGCACGGTGAACAGCACCTGGGGTTCGACCGGATGTTCGGGCACCATGCGCAAATGATAGCGCTGTGCTACGGTTGCTACTACGAGTTGCGCCTCCATCATGGCAAACGCATTCCCAATGCACTGACGTGGCCCACCCCCAAAAGGAGCATAGGCAAAGCGTGGGCGACCAACCGAGCGCTCCGGGGTAAAGCGTTCCGGGTCGAACCGCTCCGGATCTTCCCAAAACGTGGGATGACGATGGGTGTAGTACGGAGTCAGGAAGATGATGCTATGAGTAGGGACAGGATAGCCTCCAATCTCGTCATCAGCGATTGTGTGACGTGTGAGGCCAAAAGCTGGTGGATAAAGTCGCAGTGTCTCCTGAATCACCATACGAGTGTAGGGAAGGTCGTTGAGGTGGTCAACGGTCGGCGTCTGTCCACTCAGGACCGTCTCCAGCTCGGCATGCAGACGTTGCTCGACCTCGGGATGCTGGGACAGGAGATACCACGTCCAGGTGAGCGCGAGTGAAGTGGTTTCATACCCGGCCAGCAGGAGCGTTATCACTTCGTCACGCACTTGCTGATCACTCATCCCCTCGCCAGTCTCCTCGTCTCGTGCTGCCAACAACATCGCGAGCAGGTCCCCCGTCTCCATGCCGGGATCTGTGCCTCGTTTTCGCCGCTCAGTGATGAGGCCATAGACCACGGTGTTGAGCGTCTCAAGCCCAGCTTGTAAGCGCCGGTTGCGCGGTGTGGGAAACCAGAGCGGCGGGAAGGGAACAAAGGTGTACTTCGAGAGCAGAGGAAGCAACATCATAAAGGTACGACCGACGGTATCCATCTCATTACTCAGGTCAAGGTTGAAGAGGGCAAGGCCAACAATGCGCTGTGTCAGGCGCATCATCTCCAGAGGGATATCCACGTGCTGCGCATCTGCGCCTTGCCAGCGTTCCAGCATGGCAAGCGTGGCCTCGGTCATGAGCGTTGCGAATCCAGCGAGCCGCTTGTGATGGAAGGAGGGCTGCATGAGCCGTCGCTGATGCAGCCAGGACGCTCCATCATTGGTGAAGAGTCCGTTGCCGAATAAGGGTCTGACCGTCTTCATCATGGGAAATTGTTTGTCGTAGTTGCGATGATTGTCCTGAAGGACGTACTTCAGGTGATCTGGGTGATAGAGCGCATAGGCTGGCCAGAACAGGAGACGGAAGCGGACCACATCCCCGTAGTGCTGCCACATTTCCAGTGCAAAGCGCTGAGTATCGCGCGCAATCGCAGGCGCACTCCCAAGTGGCGAAAGACTACGCGGACCTGGGGGCTTCCTGCTTCCAACTCCTCGCTTCGTTTCCGGTGCGGTGGGTATTGTTTGAGACATGCATGAAACTCCTTCAGCTCAAAACAGTCCTCTCTGTGCCGTAGTTGACAAAGCACGACAGATTGTTTCAAGTGAATCATAGCGTGGAAGAGCCTCTTCGTACAAGATATGGAGCGCAGGAATCCTGCTAGCAGGGTAGAGCTATCTCTTCTCAACAACCACCTCCACTTTCCCACCAGGACGCAGGGCCAGATTATGCACCGGATCAGGCTCGATCGTCTGTCCTGGCACCAGCGTAAAGTGGACGCGCTGAGCAAGAGTAGCAATGAGCAGTTGTCCTTCCATCAGCGCAAAGTGATTGCCGAGACAGATGCGTGGCCCTGCCCCAAAGGGAATATAGGCGTAGCGGGGAAGCTGCTTTTCTCGTTCGGGTACGAAGCGCTCGGGGTCAAACGTCTCTGGATCAGGGAAGTAGGCCGGTGTGTGGTGCAGGATGTAGGGCGATACGATGACGGTGTATCCCTTTGGCACCAGATAGCCACCAATCTCGATATCATGCAACGCCTCGCGCACGATGCCAGCTGCTGAGGGATAGAGGCGCATCGTCTCTTTGAAGACCTGCAAGCAGTAGGGTAGGCGTGCGAGATCATCATACTTCGGGGGCCGTCCCTGCAGCACGCTCTCAACTTCTTGGTGCACCTTCTGGTAGACATGCGGGTGCTGACAAAGCAAATACCAGGTCCAGGTGAGTGCTGCCGAGGTCGTTTCATGGCCTGCACCAAAGAGCGTTAAGCATTCGTCCATGAGCTGTGAATCGCTCATCCGCTTCCCATCCTCGTCTTTGGCCTGCAGCAAGACGGATAAGAAGTCGCTGCGAAGAGTGTTGCTCCTGTGCCGTTCATCGATCATGTGCTGGATGCGATCATGTAACACCTCCATCGCTTTTCGGAAGCGCAGATTGCGCGGTGTCGGCCAACTGAGTGGAGGCATCAGGGGCGAAAAGAGTTTATGCACGGTATACTCGTAGACCATGGACATCGCTGCACCAAGCTCATCAGTTTCATTGAAGACATCAGCATCGAAGAGTGCTTTGCCGATCACGCTCATGGTGAGGGCAATCATGTGCGAATTGAGGTCAACGACCGCGCCATCCTGCCACTCCTGCTGGAGGCGCTCTCCATACAGTACCATCGTCTCCGCATAGGCGGCGATATGACGTGGTTGAAAAAGCGGGGCCATCAGTTTGCGCTGGTGGCGATGAAACTCCCCTTCGCTGACGAAGAGGCCATTCCCACCAAATGCCTTATGGATGAGCTGTCCCTTGCCAAAGTCATAGGCATGCTCAACCAGGATACTCTGCACATGTTCTGCTCTATTGAACAGAATCAGGGGGACTGGCCCCATATGCAAGCCACAAACAGCCCTGTGTTGCGTCGCTCGTACAAAGAAGGTCAGGCGATCCTTCCTCAGAATGGCAGGCAGACTCCCGATCAGTGGAAACTCACGAATGTAGGGAATCGGCTGTGCTGATGGTAGCTCAACGTGTTTGACCATGGTAGCTCTCCTTGACTGAGAAGGTATCTCTTTCATCCTTATCCCTGTCTCTGCAATACCGTTTCACGAAGGATTGATACAGAACTCATGCGTGCATTTTATCACCTCATGTAAAGTTCTCCCTTTCATAGTAAGATGCGTACTATTGAACAGATAATACAGGCAGAGATCGCTCCTTAGAAGCCAAAACATTCACATCGAAACAAGGAGGGATGCGGGAATGTCCCGCTCCCTCCCTACTATGGTTGAAGAGATTACATTTCCGCTAGTGAAAACCATACCACCATTGTCTGCGCAGCCATTCAAGGCTGTTCACGCCGTCAGTGCTGTCAACGCCCCAGGGTAGGGATGCCATATCCAGGACAATGATCGTGAGCAATAAGATGAGAAGTGCCTCGCGTATGAGAAACGAGCGCCTTGTTCGTTTCCGTTGACATTTCGTTATCCTCCTCTTACATGACTAACACGCGTACCCGCTGCACTGCGTTGTTGCCCATGCCCCGGGCTGTCCAGTGCTGTTCGAGCGGCTGGACGTTGCCCGCGCTGTCGTGCGCACGACAACAGAGCTCGTATGTTCCTGGAGGAGAGGCATCCCAGAGATACCACCACGACTGCCAGCTATATGCCCCTTGTGGCTCACCGATCTCCGCAAGTGCCCATGTGGAGCCTCCATCACAGCTCACCTCGACGTGCGTAATGGTTGCTCGCCCAGACCACGCTCGGCCCCGCAACTCCACGGACCCGTGCTGCACCACCCGCACACGGGTCAGGAAGTCCGGGATCCCAGGCGGGATCAGTAACGCACGCACCCGCATCAAGGTCACAGGCTTGCCAGGCTGCTCGCGCGATTGACTGTAGCGGTACGCCACCGCCTGCTGGTAGCCGGCAAAGGGGGTGAGAAGAGCCGTGATCGCACGCAGCCACTTGATGTGAGCCATGCCGTACCATCCTGGCACGATGACACGCACGGGAGAGCCATGCTGTGGTTCGAGCGGAGCGCCGTTCATCGCCCAGGCCAGCAGGACATCATCATGCAGGGCTACGCTCAGTGGCAAGCTCCGCTGGTAATCCTGCTCCACACCTCCCTCGATCCCACGATCGAGTCCCGTGAAGAGGATCTCGCTCACTCCCTCGCCGATGCCCGCTTCCTCCAGCAGGAGTCGGAGCGGGGTACCCGACCACTCGGCCGTGCCCACTGCTCCGGTCAACCACGGTTGACTCAGCGGACGCGGGTGCAGGAGGGCCCGACCATCGCCAGCGCATTCCAGGGTTACACGCAGCGTCTGCACGAGCCGCTGTTGCAGCTCCTCTAGAGTGAGCGAGAGCTTCGTATGCACCTGCCCACCCACCTCGAGGTGCCACGTGGTCACATCCACGGCAGGAATGTCGTAGTGGATGAGCGTATAGTGCAGTCCCGTTGGAGTGACGTCGTAGTGGAGCCCCTCCAACGGCAGCGCTTTGTTGCGCAGGGCGAGCTGCAACTCTTCCGGATAGATCCGCCGGTCCGGCTCGATGCCACTGCCATCACCAACGGTTGGGAGGACGGGTTCACTCAACACGGTCGTTGCCACCTTTCTGTTCTTTGGGGTCCGAGGAGCATTGGAACAAGAAGTTGGAAGAGGCAGTCTCTAGCCCATCATTCGCGTAATAAACATGCGAATCCCCTGGGGGAGAGCAAAGCCATAGCAGAGCTTTCTTTTCCCTTTTCAGTAAAAACTGGCTTGCTCCCTGCCTTCGCGATTGCTCTAGCGCACCAGGGCTTCGTTTGCTTCAATGGACATGAAACTGCTCCTTTCGTTGAATCACGTACTAAAAACCTTCTCCTGCCTTCTTACGCTCCTGGAAGCACCTCCAGAAGCCAGGCAGGATGCATGAGCCACAAGACTGCCAGAAGCAGGAGAGCGACTCCTATGAACGGGCTCAGACGCTGACCGCCTGCAAATGTTTTCTCCATCACCATCACACCGGTCAGCAGTGCCATACTCACCAGGCTCCCCACTCCCAGGCCAAACATCACAAGCATCAACGCCCAGCAGCAGCCCAGGCAAAAGGCACCATGGCGCACACCCAGGCGCCAGGCTGCTCCTACTCCCTGACGATAATAGCGCACAAAGAAGCCAAATGGGCTGTGGCACTCTTTGAGACAGCGTTCCTTGAGCGGAGTGAACTGAAACACCCCTGCAACCGCCAGGGTCGTGGCTCCAATCAACCAGGAGTGGAGGACCAGCCAGGGCCAACTGTCTACTAGCAGGTGAATTTGTGTGTCGCCCAGGAAGGCGGCACAAGCAAATCCCGTCCAGACGAGCGCATATCCTCCCAGAAAGGCGGCCTGGACTGCTACGGTATGGCGCTGCTTCCGACTGGCATAGATCATCATATAGACCATGGGCATACTTGAGGGCACCATCATTGCCACTGTCATGAACTGCCAAACTGCAAGAAAGAGAACCAGGGCTACCAACCAGGGGAGATGGCTCTCTACCAGCAGATAGTGGTGGTCAATCAGCTGTGTCTGGTGGAAAAGGACGGCCAGCAAGGCGGTAGTCCAAGCGCCTCCTACCAGAAGCCAAGGCCACAGCACAGGGGGCCGACGCGATTGTTGGGTCCGGCCTTTCGCCTCTTTGGGATCCGTGATAGGCCTGGTATGCATTGTGGGCTCCCTTCCCTACGCATCGAAGCGGAATGATCCTTGGATGGCATTATGGTTCTGCAAGTCCAGGTCGTGCCCAAGCGCCGGAACCTTCGAGCGGTAGTATTCGGCCCTGCCCACATAGGCTGGGGAGCCGGGAATGGTCGAAAAAACGCTCTCGTGCAGCGTGGTTGGCTCCCCGGTCGGTCCAGTGAGAGGTACTAACTCTGCTTGGACCCTCTGACCGATGATGAGGGTCCCTTTGCCCTGCTGAATCGTGAAGGTAATGGGGACACGCTCGACCCCAACGACCTCACCGATCAACGCGGCCAGATCGGCAATCGGACCGCCCAGCTTACCAGTAAACACCGACAAAAGAGCGTCTTGCTGCGCTGGCGTCGCTTGATCATCAACATAGACCAGCGCTCGCCAGTTCCCCTTGAGGATATTGCCCGGAACATGAGCACTCAAGGCAAAGGTGAGACCTGAGACATCAACTCCCTGAATGGTGCCGTTATCAATGCGCCAGCCGATGGTGGTATCGCATGTGCCTCCATCCGGGTCCGCTCCTACCCAACACGGGCATAGGACACCGCACGAGCAGACCTCTAACAAGCGTCCTTCCAACTGATACGTGGTTCCTGCTTGTGTTGTCATCTGTGTCATTCCTTTCTGCTTCTCAGAAGAGAAGCATCTACTATTCGGTACTCTTTATCTGTTTCCCTGAGCGCGAGTGGTCTCATTTCGCAACGCACATACCAGATGCGACCTACGGTTGTAATGCACCGTGCTGTACCTTTACCAGGAGCTTCACCCAGGCGCGGACTTGCGGGAGAGCATGAGGCAAGGCGAAGGTGTAGGGAAGATCATGATCGCCACCTGCCCCACGTTCTACCTCTAGCCGTCTCCTCTCCAGTGAACTCATGCCTCTCTCGTCCAGCACGTGTGCTCCCCTGCTGCTCTCGTGCAATGATGGCTTGGTAGCGACAGTATTGGATGCCGTCTCCTGGTTTCCTGGTGCCCCTTGTTCTAACGCTCCCCATGCCCCTTCTCGTGAACAGAGCATCCGCTCATGCAGGAATTGTGCTGCTGTGACCGAGGTGGATCCGAGATCCTTGTTCTCTTGTGCGAGCTGCTCGTTCATCTCCTCACGTGAGGAGGAAGAGAACACACGCAGGTGCTCTGGCGGCAGAGCACGATAGAGCTGAAGGAAGCGAAACAGCGTATCCAGAGAACTCAGCACGGTTGATTTCCACCTCCAGGCAGGCGACTGCCCTGTCTGGATCGCGACACGATAATACATCACTGCCTCCTTATCCCTTGCTGGCTGTGGTTCAACTAGGAAATTGCTATTCCTGGTGGTATCATACCTTGAGAAGGAGGCGAAAGGAATAGCACCGAGATATCACGTTTGTATCACGGGTGCTATCCTCACACCGCTCGCTTGTAAGAAACGTGATCATGAAACGAGAGGTAATCTTGCGTATGCACACTCCTCTGTGATCCAGGTACACCTGTCAACACGGTGGTTCACAAGAGGGTCCTACAAGGATATTGCCCGGGGAAAGCATGGCGTGACCAGCTTTTCCCTGAGTCTGAGCGAACACACGGAGCGGAGCATGGTCAAGAAAGCAGCACAGGCGACGCCGAACCGTCTCCTCCGAGCGGCACGCAAGGAACGGGGCTGGACCCAGCAGCAGGTCGCTGACCGCATTGGGGCACCTCTCTCGCTCAACATCAGTCGCTGGGAAAACGGCACAGCTTTTCCTAGTGCCTACTATATTGAGAGGCTCTGTCAGCTCTTCAGCAAAAGCGTCCGTGAGCTGGGGTTGAGTCAACTCGAGGGCGAGATGCAGAGTGAACAGACTCCCCCACTGGCAGCACGCGAGCAGACGTCCTCCTCACCGGTACAAGGATCCTGGCAGCAGGAGACGACGACACACGGCTCCCCCGCATCTACGTCAGCACACCCGACCCAAGGTGCATACAGAGCCGATCTCTTAGCCGTTCGAGATGACACCTTGCCGCGCCCGCTCACCTCACTCGTTGGGCGCGAAGAGGAAGTGACGGCGCTCTGTGCGCTGCTGCTGCGTCCAGGAGTGCGCCTGGTGACGCTCACCGGAGCGGGTGGCATCGGCAAAACCCGGTTGGCGCTGCGCGTAGCCACCGAGCTACGCGGTGAATTTGCCGATGGCGTCTGTTTCGTCCCCCTGGCCGCCCTTGACGATCCCGCCCTCGTGGTCTCCACGATTGCCCACTCCCTTGGGCTCAAAGAAACCGAACAGAAATCTCTGCTCGACCGGGTGCGAGGAGCGCTGCGCGAGAAGCGTCTGCTCCTGCTGTTGGATAACTTCGAACGGCTGCTCCCGGCAGCACTCCAGGTAGCGGATCTGCTCGGGCGCTGCCAGCATCTCAAGATCCTGGTGACCAGCCGCGCGGTGTTGCACGTCCAGGGCGAAAACAAGTTTCCCGTCTCCCCCCTTACCCTGCCCGACCTCCAACAACTTCCTGCACATGAGGCGCTCGCTGAGTCAGCAGCAGTGGCACTCTTTGTCCAGCGCGCGCAGGCGGTCAGTCCCGATTTCCATCTCACTGCTGCCAACGCAAGAGACGTGGCGGAGATCTGTGTACGCCTGGATGGGCTCCCGCTCGCCCTTGAGCTGGCAGCCGCACGCAGTAAACTCCTCTCGCCACAGGAATTGCTCGCACGGCTCTCGCATCGCCTGGAGGTGTTGACAGGTGGGCCGCTGGATCTGCCCATCCGTCAGCACACCCTGCGCAACACCATCCTGTGGAGCTACCAGTTATTAGATGCCCTGGAGCAGCGCCTCTTCCGGCAGCTCTCGGTCTTCGCCGGCGGCTGCACACTGGGGGCCGCAGAAGCTGTGGATGCTGCGTTTGATGGTGGGAAGAAAGGAGCAGGGGACATCCTGGAGGGTGTGACCTCGCTCCTCGACAAGAGCTTGCTGCAGATCGTTCAGCAGGAGGGAAAGGAGTCGCGCCTATACCTGCTGGAGACCGTTCGGGAGTATGGGCTAGAATGCCTGGCAGCGAGCGAAGAGGCTTATGTCTGCCAACAAGCACATGCACTGTACTACCTGCAGCTTGCGGAGGAGGTCGCGGCGAAGCTTCCAGGTGTACAGCAGGCCGAGTGGGTGGGACGGCTGGAGCGGGAGCATGACAACCTGCGTGCAGCACTGCAGTGGGCACTGGAACACGAGGACTACTGGCTGCTGGCCTTACGCATAGCGGCGGCCCTGGCAGATTTCTGGCTCATAGAAGGCCACGTCAGCGAAGGACTCGCCTTTCTGGAGCGTGCTCTCATGCAGAGTGAAGAGGTCGAGGCACCCATGCTGGCGAAGGCCCTTGCTGCCGTCGGGTGGCTTGCTGGCGCACAGGGGGACTTTGATCAGGCAGAGGGATGGTGCCAGAAGAGTCTCACGCTCTACCACGAATTGGGGGAAACACGAGGCATCGCCCTCTCCCTCTACCGTCTCGGATGGGTAGCCATGATGAGGGGCGACAATGCAAGAGCGCGGCTGCTGCTCGAAGAGGGTTTGGCGCGTTTCAGAGAGCTGGATGATACAGTAGGTATCTGCGATGCACTGCGTGCTTTGGGGAATGTCTTCATAACCCAGGGCGAGTACGCCAGGGCATGCACGCTGCTTGAGGAGAGTCTCACGCTCTACAGGAAGGTGGGCTCTACCTCGGGTGTGGCCGATTCACTCTACCTGTTGGCAAGTGCGTTCTTTTACCAGGGGGAGCTGACGAGCGCACATGCCCTGCTCGAAGAGAGTCTGGTGCTCTTCAGGCGAGTAAGCTTCAAGAGAGGAATTGCTTTAGTGCTCGTGACGAAGGGACTGGTGGCTCTTGTCAAGGGCGAATACGCGACGGCATCTTCGCTGCTTGAGGAGGGTCTCGCACTCGCCAGGACAGGAAGATGGCGACATGGCATCGTGTGGGGTGTCTACGGGTTGGGGTGGTTAGCGTTCTTGCGGCACGACTATGGGAGGGCACACTCCCTTTTCGAGGAGGGGCTCGCGCTCTGCAGGGAGTTGGGCAACGAGATGTTCACTCCCTTCTACCTGGAGGGGCTGGCAAGCACAGCTACAGCACAGGGACTGCTAGTGTGGGCAGCGCACTTGTGGGGAGCAGCGAACATGCTGCGTAGGACCATCGAGATAGAAGCGCCACCGGTTTTGCACTCCATATATAAGCGGCTAATGACGAGCTTGCAGGCCCAACTGGGAGAGGAAGCCTTTACCGCCCTGTTGACTCAGGGGCAAAAAATGACGCTTGACCAGGTGCTGACCGCCGGGGAAACCACAGAGATATTCGCACCAGGCAAAGAGGAGAGCCATCAGTTCCACGAGCACTGATGCTGACTTTCACATAGAAAAGAGGGGAATTGTGCCATCTCGTCCAGAATGTACAAACCACTAATGTATACGCTTCGCTTTGAGAATTGGTGACTCAACACGCACTGTGTCACCCTTACAATTTAAGAGCAAGAATCGGAGCGCTTTCTCCGTCGCTCTATATTACAATATGACGGACACGGAAAGGAGAAGAGCTATGAACAAACTACGACCGTTTCGTTTCGGGGTGATCTGCGAGCAGATGCAGTCCGCTGAAGAGTGGGTTACGAAAGCCCGCCAGGCTGAGGATTACAGCTACGCGACATTTTTGATCCGAGATCACTTTATCCGTGAGCCGTACGGTGACCAGCTTGCCCCGTTGATTGCATTAATGGCTGCCGCCAATGCCACCAGGACCCTCAGAATTGGAAGCATGGTGCTCGACAACGACTACAGGCACCCGGTGATGTTGGCGAAAGAAGCGGCAACACTTGATCTCCTCTCAGATGGACGATTCGAGCTTGGTATTGGAGCGGGATGGCTTCGGGCCGAGTATGAGCAGGCTGGAATGGCATTCGAAAGCGCGGGATCACGCGTGAGTAGATTGGAAGAGGCTATCCAGGTCCTCAAGGGACTCTTTGCCGACCGGCCGCTGACCTTCACCGGCAGCCACTATACTGTCACGAATCTTAATAGTTTTCCCAAGCCCGTCCAGCGACCTCATCCCCCACTCCTCGTCGGAGCTGGAAGCAAGCGGATGTTAGCTCTTGCCGGACGGGAAGCTACGATCGTCGGCATTCTTCCAAAAGCGCTGCCTAACGGAACCATTTCTGAAGAAATCATGGAACGCTTGCCCGCGACGATAGCCCAGAAAGTCGAATGGGTCCGTGAAGCCGCAGGAGAACGCTTTCATGAATTGGAACTGAATATGGTCATGACGCCGATCTTCACCGAGCAGCGACGACAGCGAGCCGAGCAACTCGCGCGTGAGCGAGGGTGGAGTGGCATAGCTGTCGAGGACGTATTGGACATGCCATCCATCTTTATCGGTACGCGCGATCAGCTCATCGAGGACCTGCTGAGGCGACGCGAGCGCTTCGGGTTCTCCTACTTCGTCGTTTCCGATGCGAGTATGGAAGCGTTTGCTCCCGTCGTGAACCGTCTCGCTGGCAGTGAGGGGTGATGGCAAGCAGTGGCTTTTTAAACACGAGGAATATCCCTTGATGTACGAGCAATTGATGTGCTAAATCTCCTCTTTGGGGTCTCCATAAATTCGGGTGAAGTTAAAAAACAACTTTACCCATACAACCTCCATGGGCTTCCTTCATGTCCCCACGAACTCTGCTATTGCGTCAAGGAACTGCTGACGTTCCTTCATGAAAAAAAATACATGGCCACCCGCGAACGTGAGCATTTTCGAACCCTTTATGCCAGTATGCATTTCTTCAGCTAATTTATAAAGGACAATCTTATCTTTCTTCCCGTGCATAATAACCGTTGGGATGTGTAATTCATGCAATTTGTCGGTGCAATTGTAGACGAATGACGCCTGGCGTTGCTGCAGAAATGCGTAATGCGGTTGGGGATATTTACTCCTGAAGATGGGCGCGCTGGATAAAATACTGAAGAAGTACGACCGCCAATTCTTGATACTTCTAGCGGATGTGGATACAAGGACGAGCTTTTTGACTCTCTTCGAATGCTGGAGTGACAATGCCAGCGCGATACGTCCCCCCATGGAAATACCCAGGATGTGTGCCTGCTGAATGCCAAGCGTCTGCATGAGCCCTGCAGTATCATGAGCCATCATTTCAATCGAATAGGGTGTGTCGGGTTTGTTTGTGCGACCCACACCACGGTTATCAAATGCCAGGACCTTATATTTTTTTGCAAGCCAACGAATGATTCCCTCCCACTCGGATATGTCGGTTCCAAGCCCAACGATCAGCACCAGCGGCTCACCATCACCATGTATTTCGTAATATATCTGTATGTCATTGACTTTTACGTACGGCATGTATGTATTATCTCACGACTCATCGGTAGTCAACCTTCCTGGCGGCATAGCGGTCAGGAACCTTCCCGGACCATTTGGGGCCTATTAAAGTATACCAACCAGCGTTAGGAAGGAACTATCTATTTAGATAGTCCTCCTGAAATGATCCATCGCTTTCGTACCCAACATCTTCGTACCCAACACTTCTCTACTGAATTCACGGGCAGCACGCGAAATCGATCCGACGCGGCGGTAGACGAGGGCAAAAATGAACTCTTCTGTCAAGCCAGTGATTGGCAGAAGCGCCAGGTCATTCCCAAGCTGGGATGGCCGTATCAACGCGGGAAGCGTCAGTGTGACACCAATGCCTTGCCTGACCATCTCTTTGAGTCCCTCAACCGATTCGATCTCAATCAATGGGCGCACTGGCAGCCCACGTTGGGCAAAGATCCTCCTGGTGATCTGTCCCATGCGGGAAGTTTCGTCCAGCAGCAGGAGCGGTTCGGTCGTAATGTGTTCCAGGGTGACCTCCGAAGTTTGCATCTGAGCCAGCGGGTGCTGTGCTGAAACTAGCAGATGGAGCGGCTGGCGGAATAACTCCTTGACAATCAGCAGTTCCGATTGCAGCTGTGGATCGAGAATCAAACCAAGCTCCACCTCTCCCTGCTCTACCAGGGTGATCAGCTCATCAGTATGGTTCACGCGCACTTTCAGTCGCACGTGCGGGTAGTGTTGATGAAACGAGGCAAAGAGTGCTGGTAACAAAGCGGTTGCCAGCGATTCGATGCAGCCAATGCGAATCGTGCCGCGCTGACCGGCTTGCAACTCGGTGAGCCATTGCTGGCCTTCCTGTAACTGTTCCATCGCATTTCTGACGTAGAGCGCAAACTCCTGGCCCTCTGGAGTCAATGCGATGCGTTTCTTATTGCGCGTGAAGAGCGCGACCTCTAACTCGTCCTCCAGTGCCGCTATCTGGCGACTCAAAGCGGATTGCGCAACGAGACACAGTTCAGCAGCTTTCCGAAAGTTTTGCGTTTGCGCCGCCGCCAGGAAATAGGTGAGTTGGTGGAATTCCATATGGCTCCTCTTCGCTAATTGATCTCAAAATGAGATCACTATTATATCAAATAGGTGTTGGACGCATCAATTGATCTGCCTTATACTATGCGTGTGCTCATTCTCGCGCTCGCTTGGACACTTGAAACCCCGGGAGAGGGAGCAACAAGAAGCCAGGAAGAGCGAATACGAAGAACTCTTGGAGAGAAAAGAAAAGAGGGGATATGACCCAGGTTGAACAACTTGCCGCGTTCGCCGTGCGTACGAGGTATGAAGACCTCTCAGAGGAAGCGCGCCAGCAACTCAAGATCCGCATCATCGATGCTCTTGGCTGTGCCATTGGAGCATTAGAAGGTCCACCGCTCAACATGCTGCGCGCCCAACTCGAAGACTTTGGCGGCAAACCCCTGGTCACGCTGATCGGCGGAGACAAAACCGCACCTGACCGCGCGGCTCTCTACAACTCAGCCCTGGTGCGATACCTGGACTACAATGATAGCTACATTGCCAAAAATGAGACCTGCCATCCCAGCGACAATCTCGGCGCGGTCCTCGCCGCCAGCGAGTATGCACAGAAGAGCGGCAAGGAGTTTCTGACTGCCCTGGCACTGGCTTACCAGGTCCAGTGCCGGCTCTCAGACGTGGCCCCGGTGCGAGCCAGGGGCTTCGATCATACCACGCAGGGAGCCTACGCGGTGGCGGCCGGAGTGGCCAGAGCGCTGAGCCTTGATCAGAACGGAGTGGCGAACGCTGTCGCGATGAGCGGCACCGCCTACAACGCCTTGCGCGTCACACGCACGGGGAGCCTCTCCAACTGGAAAGGGCTGGCGTATCCCAACACTGCCTTTGGCGCTACCCATGCCGCATTCCTCGCCATGCGCGGCGTGACCGGTCCGCTGGAAGTGTTTGAGGGCAACAAGGGCCTGATGGATGCTATTACCGGACCTTTTGAACTGGACTGGACGCGAGAGAACCTTGAGGCTGTCCGGCACACCAGCGTCAAGAAATACAACGCGGAGTTTCATTCGCAGTCCGCGCTTGAAGGGGTGCTGGAACTGCGTGCAGCTCGACAGGTGCGCCCGGAAGAGATTGAGCGCATCAGCATCGACATCTTTGATGTTGCATATCACATTATCGGCGGAGGGGAAGAGGGAGACAAGCAGCAGGTACATAGCAAGGAAGAGGCCGATCACAGTTTGCCCTACATGGTGGCCGTCGCGCTCCTGGATGGCAACGTTTCCCCCGCGCAGTATGTACCAGAACGTATTGTGCGGGAGGATGTGCAGAGCCTGCTCCGCAGGGTCACCATCCAATCCAATGAGACGTTGAGCAAACGCTTCCCTGCTGAGATGCCCTGTCGTATAACGATCACTCTCAAAGACGGTCAAGCATTAAGCGTTGAGAAGCAGGACTACGAGGGATTTTACACGCGGCCACTGTCATGGGAGAAGGTCGTCGCCAAGTTTGAGTGTCTCGCTACTCCCTATACTGGCACCGCACAGCGGGCCGAGATCGTAGAGACCGTGGCTCACCTGGAAACGAAAGAAGTAGAACAATTGGCCGGGTTATTAGGCGCATCTTTTGTCCATATTCATGAAGCAGAGAAAGAGAGGCGAATACTATGAGCGAACGAGCATTTCCCTTTATTCGGATGAATGAGCGCGAGAGCAAACCCCGCACGCGCGGCATTACCGAGATTCGCGGTCCCTACTACACACCTATGGGTCAGCGTTACCTGGAA
>CATPCK010000370.1 GCA_955652655.1 uncultured Ktedonobacteraceae bacterium
CTCCTCCAGCGCGTCATCCGCATTCAGTTTGTCATGCTCGAAAATCTGCGCATGCTGGAGACTATGTCCCCCTGGGATTTTCACAAGTTCCGTAAGGTCCTCGCCGACGGTGCAGGCACCGACTCACCCGGTTTCCACGCCTTGATGACCCTCTCTCCCCTGCTCTGGGACGACTTTTCCCAGTTGCTTGAACACGAGCACGTCTCCCTGCCCGATATCTACATCCACGCCGACCGCTACCCGCTGCACATGGCCTTCGCCGAAGCCCTCACCGACTACGACGAAGTCTTTCAAATCTTCCGCTCCCAGCATTTTAAGCTGGCACAGCGCATGATCGGCCTCGACTCCACCGGCACCGGCGGCACCCCCATGGAAATGCTCGAGCGCACCCTCAAAGACGTCTTCTACCCCGAACTATGGGAACTACGCAACCACCTCACCAATATCGCCAGCGAACAAGGCCTCATATAACATGTACGGGCGACCCTCGCGGTCGCCCTGCTACCCCGGCCATCGGCTATCTCTTACCTCATCAATGATGATTGATCAAATACGCCACAATAATCACCAGAATAATAACCACCACCACAGCAATCAAAAAATACGTGTTCCTCCGCCCCAAAGAAATGTTGCGTGGCCCCGTCGCCGCCACCTTCTTCACCTCTTGTCTGCGCTCCTCTACGCGCTTCTTCCTTTTCTCCAGCCGCTTCTGCCTCTGATCTTGCACAGTAGAACCCTGGGTCGGCCCCGTACCGAGATGCTGCATCCGGCGACGCATATCGCGGTTGTAGCTCTCGGCCTGCTGTTGCTGGGGATTCGTCGTAGTAATCTCTTTGGGCTGCGTAGATTTCGCCCCTTGAACAGCTGTGCCCCCAACGCGCGCCTGGTTGCTTTTCGCACTCTGCTTGGCCTTATTCGCTGATGTACTATCTTTAGGAGTGACCATCATGTCTTTACCAGCCGCTCCCGTAGTTGTTTTTTGGGCTTCAACCGGCTTAGGAGAGCCAGCCTTCCTCTTCGTCTCTGGTCTGCGCGACCCTTGTTTGTTCACCTTCGTCATGCTTGCCTCCTTTTCTATTGCTCTGTCTTCTCCAGGAATGCCCGCGCGATCCGTGCCGCTTCTTCTTTATCATCGGGCGAAAGTACACCGTCAATAACCAGGCCAAGGAGATGATCTTTAATTGGGCGCAGCCAGGGGCCAGGACTACGGTCAAAAAGTGCCATCAATTCATTCCCATCAAGTGGGCTCTTCAATGGGACGCGCTCCGCCTCTTCTTTGAGTCGCTGGCAGCGCTCTGCAAGTTCTGTTACGCGAGCAGCAGCTCGCGAGACTTTATCTGCTCGATAACTCGTAATATCCGCGCGGGAAAGATCAAGTAAATCTGGTAAAACCTCACCGCTATCCAACATGAGACGCCGTACCGCGCCATCAGTCCAGTCGCTGGTATAGGCGTTTGCGCGCATGTGTAAACGTACTATCCTCGAGACATTTTCAATGAATTCTCGATCAAAATGCAGGCGTTTGAGAATGTCCCGCGCCATGTAAGCCCCCACATCCTCGTGCCCAAAAAAATGTATTTTATTATCTTCCACACTTTTCGTGCGCGGCTTGGCGATATCGTGCAACAGTGCGCTCCATCGCGTCGTTAATCGAGGAGAGGAACGTTCCACTACGCGCAGCACATGTGCATAGACATCCTTGGAGGAAACGGCCCGTGCCAGTTGCTGGCTCACACCGCGTAGCTCCACCACTTCTGGCACAATCCACTCCATCAAGCCCAATTCTACCAGCAGGTCTAACCCCTTCGCAGGGTGCGGAGAGACCAGCAGTTTATTCATCTCATCGCGAATACGTTCGCGGCTGATCTTCTGTAGTTTTGGCGCCTGGCGCAAAATCGAACGTCTCGTCTCCGGCTCAATAGTAAAATCAAGTTGCGCCGCGAAACGCACCGCTCGCAGCAAACGCAGCGGATCTTCATCAAAACGTTTATCTGGCTCATTGCCAACCGCCCGTAAAATATGCGCCTCCAGGTCTTGCCGCCCCCCAAAAAGATCGATGATATGCCCATTGAGAGGATCACGCGCCAGTGCATTGATAGTAAAGTCGCGCCTGAGCAGGTCGTCTTCTAAACGTGTGCCAAAGCAAACTTCCGGCTTACGTGACTCCGGGTTATAGCGCTCGGTGCGAAACGTCGTAATCTCGATAATATCACTTCCATAATGCAGGCGCACAGTGCCAAAACGCTCCCCTACCAGGATCACTGCGCTTGGACGCGTCGGTGCCACCAGGCGTTTGATCTCATCCGGTTGCGCATCAGTAGCCAGGTCCGCGTCGTTCGATTGCTCTCGATGCAGCAACACATCCCGTACCGTCCCACCTACCATATAGAGTTGTTTATGCTGTGCGCGAAAAGCTTCGGCCAGCGTCATGATGATATCTAACATGTGAAACTTATATATCCGCTTCAGTGCAATGCGCTATACAATGCATCATACCCCGGCTTATCCTATCTCGTAATGGCCGTATTGTACCATGGCTCATTGGTGTTGGCTAGACATGAAGTAGTGCGGCTCTTTGAGCGGTTTGGCGGTTTTCGTTTCGTGCCACTTTGTCTCCTGGTGTCTCCCATTTTCGCTGGTTTTCTCTCGGTTATGCTGTCAACTTTGCTGTCAGCATTTTTCTCTTGTCTGCTCAATTGCGGTTTGTTCGGGCTTCAAATGGCAAGCCATTGATAACAACGCTGAAAGATATTAACAGTTACTTTGTATTCGTCACAACGTTGGAAGATAGAACGGCAGATATCCTATCAGGGTCCTCGGCATTGTTCTTCTTTACCCATCAAGACTGAGATTATTTGAACTCGATTTGAGCACACATCATCAGGGAGTGAAGCTTTTTGTCAATCGGCACGGCTAGACTTGGATAAGACTGGATGGCACTACCAGACAGAAGGCGGTTGGTGGCAGTGCAGGAGGGGCTTCGTTGTTGATAGGAAACCGGGGTGCAGGAAGTGAAGCTTTTTTCGCGTTGATACATGTAGAGTGAGACGCAGTAGTTCACGCCAGCTGCTCATCAACAACGAAGCCGCTCTCACACTGCTATCAACCATCTTCTGTTCAGGGAGTGAGCCTTTTGCAGCATTGCACGTCTAGAGTGAGATAAGCTCAGATGTATCGCCAGACGAAAGATGCCTAGTGATGGCAGTCTGGGAGCAGCTTCATGCTAGTTTCGACAGCAATCGACGCACTCTGATTTCGTCTCATTCTACTTGTGCAAACATCAAAAAGGCTCACTCCCTGCTGTTTGGCAATGTCACCCGACTTAATCCAGGTTTAGCCGTGCCAATTGCCAAAAAGCTTCACTCCCTGGCATATCAGTGAGAATCTCATTTTAAATGTTCAGGTCTACGAATAGCCAAAGACCTTGACTTTGCACTTCGAAGCTGTCTCGCGCATCCTGGGCCAAAAAAGACCGCATTAGGTTTCACAGCAGGAGCATATCGTCCCTCCCTGGCAGAAATTGCTGAGGGACGCTGAATTGGATTACCTCGTTTAGTAGATGAGAAGCATACTTCCCTTTGCGCGAGCCGCGGAAAGAATGGACTGCGTAGTAGCCTTACCCGTCGATAGAAGGGTCACATTGGTCCACAAGCGATACGTGCCCTGTGGGATGGTCTTGCCCTGGGCCATGATGGTTATGCTCTCACGTGCTGTAATGGCCCTACGCGCTTCAGCAAGCGTGTGACGGGCATGATCTTCCAGTCCCTCGGCATAGATATGCACGGCATACTCAAGTGAGTCGTCGGTCAGTTCTGCCTGGCCAGTCAAGTCTACGGTGAGCTGCAGATCGAATGGCTGCTGAAAAGGGAGGGTATTGCGATGGGAGGTAGTACCCCGTGCTACGACTTTCAGTTCTCGCACGCGTAGCGCAATGATAGAAGGAGATGGTACGGTAGCACGCATGGGTGTTTCCTCTGGAGCGGGGGGGACAGCTTCCCTCTCTTCCATGCGAACAACGACATCCCTGCTATCCTCCATGTCTGGGAGAGTGATCTCATTCTCTTCTTCCGAGGCAATGACACCCTCGTTGTTTTCAGCAACGGGAGGGGTAGCCTCCTCCGTGGAGGCGATGATATCTCCACTGCTCTCTGCACCTGGGAGAGCAGTCTCATTCTCTTCCGTGGGAGCTACGGTCCCCTCGCTGTCCTCCGGAATAGGAGAAGCCGATGCCAGTTCCTCAGTGCCGGAAGGCCAAGAACCCTGTTGATGTTGGTTCAGTTGAGCATGCTGGACGAAGAAGCTGAGGAGTTCCACGTGTGGCAAGCTGTCCCAGGTC
>CATPCK010000371.1 GCA_955652655.1 uncultured Ktedonobacteraceae bacterium
ATGGGTCGAGGGAATGGAAAGCTATAACTACCGTTCATTCACATACGTTTGGGAACGTCTTAATCCCTCTTCATCTCTCAGAACCAGAAGCATCCAGGCAACTGACACGAAACAGCTCATGACCCGGCAGGAATTCTTCGTGGTATTTCTACATTTCAATCAATGATGACTCGAACTCCTTGCGGTGCTGGTCACAGAGCCATGCGCACAATCCTTGAAAGTGAGAAGCTCTGGCACATGGATTTATGAGTGGATGTCAGTCTCTCCCCCTTGACAATCTGATTTCCGCTGCTATACACTCTCTTTGTAAGTTAACTAACCAACTTTTGCAGAGGAGATCAAGGGTATGCCAGGAGAGGAGAAACGCCAGCGCCTGATCGAGACCGCCACGCAGGTGATGTACCAGCAAGGCACCCATCGCACGACGCTGGCTGATGTTGCCCAGGCGTCAGGGGTTCCTCTGGGCAACATCTACTACTACTTTAAGACCAAGGATGCCCTGGTCGAGGCTGTCATCAAAGCGCGTTTCCAGGAGATCCGCGATACCCTGTACGCTCTTGAGACCCTGCCAGACCCCTGGCAACGTCTCAAAGCTCTGGCGGGTAGCGGACACTCCCGCCGTGACCAATTGATGAGCTATGGTTGCCCTTATGCCACGCTCTGCCTGGAACTGGAGAAAGAGGAGACGCCCCTGGCTCAGTCCTCCTCGGAACTCTTTGCTCTCCAGGTGGACTGGGCCGAGAAGCAGTTCCGCCAGCTTGACTTCGGCGACGAGGCGCGCGACCTGGCCGTAGACCTGCTCGCGAACATGCAGGGGATTTATCTCCTGTTCCATAGCCTGCGCTCGCCAGACATGTTCGAGCGCAAACTCACCCGCCTCGAAAAGTGGCTGGACGATCTCGCCGCCTCTCACCAGGCAGCAATTCCATAAGCACCCAGTGGGAGCCCATGGAGTGATCCTCTGAGAACACACACCCTCCTCGCGGGGGCTTCGTGGGGCAGACACGGGGTTCCGGTAGCAGTCGGACAAAAAACAACGTTGAGACAGAAGATCGTCTTATCAGCAGCTCATCGGATCTGTTTCTCGCCGTAAAATTGGGCATTACCAGCGGTTGAGGCCCAAAACACCGCGAATAATGAGCTGTATTCGTGGTGCCGATGTCTTCCGTCACCGATGTTTATTTCCGCTCTATAAGCGGTTTTATCACCTTAACGTTGGTTATTGTCCCGCTGCTACTGTAACCCCTAATACTTCTCCAATGGGCGATATATGATGCGAGAGGGGTAACCAGATCTGTGAGTGTATGGGCAGCAAACCTTCGACTAGTACGCCGCGTTCCTGAGAGAGGCGGAGGATGTGATGGCCGTCGCCATCCATAACTATCTACCTGATCTACGCCAATTTATGGCAAAGTGCGAGACCTGCTGGGGAGAGCAGTTCACTCTTCTCCTCTGAAAAGATGCGGGAGGCCCTCACACTGAGAGCAGTGGGACACTGGATCACCAAGTATGCGCGAATAGTGCAGTTCGTCGGTCTCAGTCCTCACGATCTTCGACATCGTTTCGGCTATCGTATAGCGGAAGTGCTTCCCTTGCACCGATTAGCATAGAATATGAGGCATGATTCACTGGATACCAGACTGCTCTACACTCGGGGACCCAAGCAGGATTTGCAGCATGATGTGGAGAGAATCGCATGGACATGAACACTGCCGCTCTTCGCCCGATCGTCTGTCCCGTGCTCATAGGTCGTACGTCGTATCTCGAAGCCCTGATTCGTCTCATGGAGCAAGCGTGTAGTGGCTACGGGCAAACGGTCCTGATTGCGGGTGAGGCGGGTATGGGTAAATCGCGGCTCATTGCTGAAGCCACGTTACGCTTACGCTCATCTCAAGCGCAGACGACGTCTCCCGCCACGCTGGTTCTGGAAGGCCGTTGCTTTGAGTCCGATAGATCGCTGCCGTACGCTCCCCTCCTGGATTTGTTACGGTCCTTTCTGGTTTCGCATTCCTCGGACGACATAGTCCCCTTACTGAGTCTGACTGCTCCCGCCCTGGTCAAACTCGTGCCTGAACTTGGCACTCTTGTGCCTGAACTAGCGCCCAGTTCCATCCTCGAACCGGAACAGGAGAAACGCCAGCTCTTCCAGGCCCTCACACACTTCTTCACTCGCCTGTCGGCGACTCAGCCTGTGCTCATGATCATCGAGGACGTGCATTGGAGTGACGAGAGCAGCCTGGAGTTTCTCCTCTACCTAGCGCGCCGCGTCGCTTCTCATTGCATGCTCCTGCTGCTGACGTATCGCAGCGAGGAAGAATATCCTGTGTTAACGCCCTTCCTTGCTAACCTGAGTCGTGAACGACTTGCCGAGGAGTTGATGCTGACGCCACTGAGCATCGACGAGGTTGGGGAGATGATCCGCACCATTTCCAGGCTCCCCCGTGCGCTGGATGCAGATTTTCTTGAGGCGATCTCCCGCCTGACCGAAGGAAATCCCTTTTTCATCGAAGAGCTGCTCAAATCCCTCGTCACCGCAGGTGAAATCGTGTATACGAACGGGAGGTGGGAGCGCAAATCGCGTAAAGATGGGCAGGGCATACCTCTACCCGAGCGCTTGTATCTTCCTCGAAGTGTACAGCTTGCTGTGCAGCAGCGTCTTGACCATTTGAGTGCAGAAGCAAGAGATCTGCTTTCGCTCGCAGCCGTGGCCGGTCGACGTTTTGATTTTGCTCTCCTGCAGCAAGTCACCCGGCGGAATGAGGCCGAGTTGCTACGCCTGGTCAAGGAATTGATTACAGCGCAACTGGTGGTGGAAGAAGCAGAGGATGTCTTCGCCTTTCGTCACGCCTTGACGCGGCAGGCGGTCTATACCGACTTACTGGCGCGTGAGCGCCGGGCGTTGCACCGCTTAATTGCTGAAACGTTGGAAAGCATACACGCGAATACCCTCGATGCTCATCTGGGGAATCTCGCCCACCATTTTTATGCAGCGAGGGACTGGGGTAAAGTGCTGGAGTATGCGCAGAGGGCTGGCGAGCAAGCACAGATTTTGTACGCTCCACAGGCCGCCATCGAACAGTACACCCATGCCCTGGAAGCAGCCCAGCAACTATCGCAGACTCCGTCACTCAGGCTCTATTGGGCCCGCGGGCATTGCTACGAATTGCTCGGTGATTTTGCAGCAGCATGTGATGATTACACACGAGCACTCGAAACGGCACGCACGGCACATGATAGCAATGGGGAATGGCAAAGCCTTTTTGCTCTTGGCTATCTCTGGACCGGGCGCGATTATGAACAGGCAGGCAGCTATCTGCACAGCGCGTTGGATCTCGCGCGGACGATGAACGATCCGCTTATCCTCGCTCGGACACTGAACCGAGTAGGCAACTGGTATGTGAATATCGAGAAGCCTCAAGAAGGGTTACGCTATCACGAGGAGGCGCGAGGCATTTTTGAGGCACTGGCCGATTCGCATGGCCTTGCCGAGACCTACGACCTTCTGGCCATAGCCAGTTATAATATGGGTGGTCCGATTACCGGCATAGCGTATTATGAACAAGCCATCAAACTCTGGCGGGTCCTTGATGAACGCCAGGGTTTGGCCTCTAGCCTGGCGTTGATGGGGGTACGTGGCACGAATTATCTCAACATTGCAGGAGTATGGGTCACGGCAAGTCGTGCTGAATGTGTAGGTGATGGTGAGGAGGCACTCGCAATTGCACGCCAGCTTGGGTGGCGCTCGGCCGAAGCTCTCGCACTGATTTTTTTAGGAATTGGACTTGGTCCACGTGGTGAGTATGCTCGCGCATTGCAGTGTGCACAGGCGGGCCTGGATATTGCAACAGAGATCGAGCATGAGCCATGGATGGGTTTTGCACACCTACTCCTGGGCATCCTTGCCCTTGATATGCTGGGGCTGCCCACAGCCCGGCAACACCTGGAGCGAGCCCTGGAACTGGCAAAAGAGATAACCTACCTATTCTTGCTGCGGGTTGTTAGCGGGTTCCTGGCTTCGGTATGTGTTGCGCAACAGGACTTCACAAGGGCGGAGGCTGTGCTGAAGCCGGAGTTCAGTTTCAATGCACCTCCCCAGACCGTAGCTCAACGGCTCATCTGGTACGCTCAGGCAGAGCTGGAGCTGGCGCGGAGTCATGCTGATACAGCTCTTGAGATCATCGACCAGGTCATGGCCTCCGCCGCTTCTGGTGAACATGATGGAGTGATTCTGCATGTGTGGCATTTGCGTGCCAGGGCGTTACTCGCGCTCAAGCGAGCAACGGAAGCGGAAACTAAGCTGCTGGAAGCGCAAGGCGTGGCACGTACACATGGAGCACGACCCATGCTCTGGCGTCTGTGTGCGACTCTGGGGAAACTCTATAAGACTTCGGGGCGTCGAGAACAGGCAGAAGGACAATTTGCTGAGGCAGGCACGATCATCGAGGAGCTGGCTACCGAACTAACAGATGAAACGCTGCGTGATACATTCCTGCGTTGTGCCACTGGACAGATGCCCCGTCCCCTGCAGCTCTCTCCTCGACGAACTGCTATGCAAGCCTTTGGTGGCTTAACCGAACGCGAGCGCGAAGTGGCCGCGCTGATCGCACAGGGGAAATCGAACCGTGCCCTTGCCGATGGACTCGTCGTCAGCGAACGGACGATTGGGACACATGTTGAGAATATCCTCTCTAAATTGGGCTTTACCTCGCGAGCACAGATCGCGGTGTGGGCGGTCGAAAAAGGCCTGGTGAAACCCTCGTAAAATCTCCGTATACTTTCCTCAAACTTCTCCGTAATTCTCCCGATCTTAAAATAATCACTATCGATTACACTTCCAACAGTGATTGCGAGGGACTTCCTGACAAAGAGCGCAGGAACCAAAAAGCAATCAAAAATATGTGAACGAAGTTAGTTAACTAACAAATATCGTTAAAAAGAAAAGGAAGAAAACGATGTCTCTAGACC
>CATPCK010000372.1 GCA_955652655.1 uncultured Ktedonobacteraceae bacterium
CACTCTGCTATCATCATGGCACAACATAGGGGTGTAGCTCAGTTGGTAGAGCGTCCGTCTCCAAAACGGAATGTCGCGAGTTCGAGCCTTGCCACCCCTGCTTCATAACACCCAAGCAGCGAATGTTTGGGTGTTATTCTTTTGACTAACATTCAATATATTTGCGACTCTAATCAGATTCCTCTTCCACCAGGTCAGTGACCTCAACCCTTAACATATGAAAAAGATATGCACATGCTGTGGCCTGGAACGCGATTCCGAGAAGGATTTTCGGTAGGAGTACAAGAATCGTGGTATTCTTATGACACGTTGCAAGTATTGCCAGTCAGAACCTGATAGGCTTCCCCTACCCCCGCGGCAGCTCCACAATGAACATGCTGCCCTCCCCCACGCTCGATTCGCACCAGATGCGACCACCGTGCCGCTCAACAATATCCTTACAGATGGCTAGGCCCAGCCCCCAACCACTCTTCTTCGACGTTTGAGCATCTGGCGAACGATAAAATGTCTCAAAAATGAGGGTTTGCTGCTCTTTTGAGATACCCCGACCGTAATCCTGCACCGCCAGTTGTGTCGTCTTCTCCTGCATCTGCAAACTAACCTTGATTGGACTCGTTTCCGGCGAATACTTGCTAGCATTATTGACCAGATTGGTGACGACCTGTGACAATCTATCGCTATCCGCATTCAACATCACAGGTGTTTCGGGTTGCTCTAACTCGATATCGCGGCCGGAGAGAAGACGCTGCTCCTCGACGGCACTCTGGCACGCTTCACACAGGTCAAAGCGGCTCAAGTGCAATTGCATTTTACCCGCACGGATACTGCCCAGGTCCAGCAGATCATCCACCAGCGCATTTAAACGCAGCGTTTGCTCGTCAATTTGCTCTAAAGCATGAGGCACATCCGCTAATTCCTTCGGCAGTTCCTTCTGCCTCGACAGGCGGCGCAGCGTTATCTGCGCCTGGCCGCGAATAGTCGTAATCGGGGTTTTTAGTTCGTGAGAGGCCATTGAAATAAATTTATCTTTCATCTGGTTGACCTCTTTTAGCTCTTGATTAGTCTCTTCAAGCTCATCGGCATATTCCTTGAGGGCCAGTTCAGCAAAGAGCGCACGCCGGCGTGCAGCTTCACGTTGACCAGAGATAATAGCAACTATAATGCCAATCAGGAAAAAAGGCAAAATTTGTACCCCACTGTCCCAGCTTCGCAGGCTCAACTGTTCACCTGGAGGAATGAAAAAATAATCGAGGACAAGGGTGCTGAGGATAACTGAGAGCAGCGCGGGACCAACTCCCCATATAAACGCAACCAGCACAATAGCCAGCAGCATCGGTGCGCCAGGAAAATAGAAATGGGGAAGCATCATATTCATGAGCAGCGCAAAGATCAGGGCCATTGCTACAAATGGGAAGCTGAAAAAATAGCCAATCAGAGGTTGGCGCCACCTGGGTATCTGGGCAATATAGCGCCTGCGCAAATTCGCTCCTTGTTGGAGACGCACTAGCACGACAGGTCGTCCCTCGCGTTTTTGATCGATGCGCGTTGCTCTCATATTCACGCTTTCCCTACCTCGCACTAGTATTTTATCTATCGTGTCAAGTATAGGACGGATTCGGTATTGCTTGAGTGACGGCCAGGAACTTTCTCCTTACCTTGTCATCGCCTGAGTAAATTTCTCTGATCGCATATACTGCTCCTGTAATGCGGCATCGTGCATACCGATCAATGGCACTTCGGGGTGTTGCAGTGCATAGTAGTGCAAGTCAATCAGAGTCTGGCGCGCGGTGGCATCATCGCTGGTGACACGCGACCAGATAAACGGGTGCAGAGTGGCTGGACGCATGTAATTCTCCGAGACCCAGGCAGCATCGCCTAACAGGAACACACGAGGCCCATTCGAACGATTGATGAACATACCGGTGTTGCCAGCAGTATGACCCGGCAACGGTACCAGCACAACTGAGCCATCACCAAAGAGGTCTAAGCTGGAACGGAACCCTTCATAGGTGGGGCCAGCGCAGTCAAAGAGCTCAACAGGATTATCGCCCATCAACCGTCGCACAAGCCCATGACGCTCATCGAACAAACCCAGCTTCGCCGCCTCATATTCAACACGATTGATATGCAGGGGTACGCCAGAAATGTCAGGGATACCACTGACATGATCCCAGTGAAGATGTGACAACACAGCAAAATCCAGGTCGCTGCGCCCTATCCTTCTCTCTGTGAGATGGCTGCCGAGAGATTGCTCCAACTGAAAGTTCGCCAGCGTTTTACGAAAGAACAGTGGCTGGTCGACCAGGTACGTGTGAATTTCAGAGCTGAGGCCGGTATCATATAAAAATAGTGCTTGTGGATGGCGAATCAATACCGCGCTATGGGAGATAACACGAGGTGCTAGCGAGAATGCCCCGCGCACAGCAATCAATTCTGGAATAGTAATACTGCCACAACGCAAAAAAGAGACTTCTATCTCGGGGAGCGCCGCGATATTGAACCGGGGCCACCTTCCCCTTTCCTTAACCCAACTGGCGGTCGCGAAACGTTGAGGCAAGAAGCTCTTGACCGCTAGCCCCAATCCCACCGCGCCAAGTGTTATGCCGCCCCCTATGGCCAGATTTTTTAACTTCATCCTTTGTGACTCCATTAATGAATTTGTAGGAAATAATGCCGTGATGCCCCCTAATTTTACAACATTATTCTATTCCTGTATCCCCCATAATGACGGAACACCTTTAAATTTCCATGCTATACAAGATGTCGCCAATAGTGTATGATAGGGCAGTTAGCAAGGCTAAACTCAGCCTTGCTGACATTTTAAATATATCCATGAAAGGGTAGGAATAGTGACAAATGAGGCACACAGAGGACCCTTCACACACCTGGAAGAGATAACGATCACTGAGTTGCAAGCCGCAATGGCCAGGGAAGAGCTCAACGCGCGCGAACTCGCTGAGATGTATATTGAACGCATCCACGCGCTCGACCAGCATGGCCCTACCCTCCGATCCATCCTGGAGATTAATCCCGCGGCACTCGCAATAGCTGAAAAACTCGACGAGGAACGCAGGGACAACGGCCCTCGCGGCCCTCTCCACGGCATTCCCATTCTGCTCAAAGACAATATTGCGACATCGGACGCAATGCAGACAACAGCAGGATCACTCGCCCTCGTTGGATCACGCCCACCTCGTGATGCCTTTGTAGTGCAAAAACTGCGCCAGGCAGGCGCCGTAATCCTTGGCAAAACAAACCTCAGCGAATGGGCAAATTTTCGCTCAAACGCCTCATCGAGCGGTTGGAGTGGTCGAGGAGGACAGGGGCGAAACCCCTATGTGCTCGATCGCACCCCCTGTGGTTCTAGTTCAGGATCGGCGGCAGCCATTGCCGCCAACCTGGCAACCGTCTCCCTTGGCACTGAGACGGATGGCTCAATCCTCTGTCCGGCTTCATCGAATGGGGTCATTGGTATCAAGCCAACCGTCGGCCTCACCAGTCGTAATGGCGTCATTCCGATCTCCCACAGCCAGGACACAGTCGGTCCATTCGCCCGCACCGTCTCCGATGCCGCTGCCCTGCTCGGAGCTTTGACAGGCATTGATCCGCGCGATTCCGCGACGCACGGGAGCGAGGGGAAATTTCATACCGACTATACTCAATTCCTGGATCCCGATGGCCTGCGCGGAGCACGCGTTGGCATCGCCAGGCAGGTCCATTTCGGCTACAGCACCAGAGCCGACGCAATTGCGAACAACGCCATCAAACAATTGAGAGAGCTTGGAGCGGAAATCATTGATCCCGCGGATATTCCCACGGCAAAACAAATATCCACGTCTAAAGCGGAACTGACCGTGCTCCTCCACGAGTTCAAGGCCGATCTCAACGTTTACCTCGCCGAACTCACCTGCACAACGGTGCATAGCCTTGCGGACATCATCGAGTTCAACAATGCACATGCCGGTGAGGAACTACCATACTTTGGCCAGGAAATTCTCCTGATGGCACAGGAAACCAGTTCGCTCGTCGACCCTGATTATCTCTCGGCACTCCATGAAAACCACCGCCTCTCACGACAGGAAGGCATCGACGCGGTGATGGACACCTATAAACTGGATGCATTGGTCATGCCCACAACCAGCCCACCGTGGCGTATCGACCTGATCAATGGAGATCATGAGATGGGGAGCAGTTCGCAACCCGCTGCCCTGGCCGGATACCCGGCAATCAGCGTCCCGGCTGGCTATGTGTTCAACCTTCCAGTTGGCATCACCTTCATGGGAAGAGCTTTTAGCGAACCTACAC
>CATPCK010000373.1 GCA_955652655.1 uncultured Ktedonobacteraceae bacterium
GAGCGTGCCTCGGCTAGTCGCCACCGGGGTTGAGGTGTGGTCTTTGGTATCTGCATCCTCATTCCTTCTAGCTGTGCGAAAAAATGATAAAGATGTTAAATAAAATGATAACATAAGTTCTTCCGCATGTATAGGCTTTACAGGCATAATTCGGTTGTAAGGTATCTTGTGCGACGAGTCCCCCTTATCGACAAGACAATGTAATAAATATAAACGCTGCTCAAGAGCGCATCAGGGCATAGTGATAAGGAGTACTGGAATGCAAGTAGTAGCCTATTGTGAAGAGAAAACTACTCGCGACAACGTAGAACAAGTTGCTGAAGGAATCAGGCATTTTTCTTTGCAAGATGCGCTGCCAACTGGCCACAAACTTGCCCTGAACATGGCCCTTGGCACCCTCTCATACCTCTCCTTAGAAAACGAGGCACCACAATTGGTAGCGCAACAGCAGTTTACCGACAGCGAAATGAGCATCCTGCTTCCCCTTCTGGACTCGTACCCCTATTATTGCCCCTATGAGGTGCTGTATGCAAGTTTCTACAATGGCAACGTGAACGATATCATTGTTGCTCGTTGTCGCCAACGTCTCCAAATGGCAATGGACATCGGCACATGGGACCAGGAGATGAGACCTGTACGCAATGTGCTGTCACGAACACGCCTCAAGTTGCGAGCCTTTGGATTGAACGTCTCATCTATCTTAGAAACAGGATGTATTCTACGCGTAACACCCACAACATCGTCAGTACAAAGCCCACGACAAGCCAAAGTATAAGGAAAGGCTTGAATTGTGTGTTCTTTTCGCAATGGAACTGGCTGTAGGCGACTTTGCTGCCTACAGCCAGTTCTATTGTCATATCCATCGAAGTAGTTACTAGCACAGTAAATTAGGGCTGTTCCTTCTCTTCTTGTTTATGATTGGAGAAATCAGAAGAAGGTGCGAGAGGCCCTGGGAGCGGCCTCGCAAAATAGAATGCAGTATTATCAAATCCTCCATCAGCGCCTGGGTCACCAATGCCGATCATTTGCCATCCAGCCTTGCCAAGTTGAGCGATCGCCGTCCCCAGCCGTCTGTGCTCATGTTCCACGTGATTTCCATCCGCCTGGTAATAAACCAGAATCCATTCCCCTCGGCGGATGCCGCCCGCATGGTCTTCCGTTAAGCAGCAGTATTCCCATTGTTGAGGCACGACGATTTCACGCTTGAAGAGCCATGTTGATACATGAGCGCTCACCAGTTCCCATCCTTCATTACCCAGTTGGTTTCTCACATGCCGGGCTGTAGGTGCCACCTTTGGATCAATCACTTCTCGCCCGTCAACGTGTGTAACATTGCCAGTTCCTGGATCAAAACCAATCTCAAGGTATGCCCATCGTGCCATAATGTCGCTCCTGCTGCTCGTCTCTTCAGCTTGCCTGGGAGACTTTCTCTCCTAACCCAATAAACGTGCACAATAATGGCATTATGCGTATGTAAGAGTGGCAGATTGATCGGCCTACGACAGGTATTGCGAATGTTGAGGTGGAGTTTTACCGAGGTATTCATGAACAACAAAAAGAATATCCTGCGTCTTGAATGGCTTGGTCAAATAATTCCTGGCTCCGGACAGTCGCCCCTTGAGGCGATCGAGGACGCCAATGTGACCGGAAAGCATGACAATCACTGTATTATCGTACTGCGGATGCGATTTCAGGTATTGCGCGAATTGGTAACCATCCATTCTCGGCAGTGAGATATCAAGAAAGACCAGGTCAGGGACGAGATTTCTTCGTTCTGTCAGCGCGCGTACAGCTTCTATTCCATTGGAGTAACTCACGTAATCGATTCCTTCACGTCTCAGGCTTACTTCGACGATTTTGCGCACCGTAACTGAATCATCGATGATCATTACCAGTTTACTCATACCTGTCGCTCCTTTCCGTCTTGATTTCTTTCTCTTAATTTCCTAAACGATGAAAAAGATTGAAAATCGCGTAATGTGAATGCTGGCATGACGGCTGATATCAGCACTATAGAGAGGTGGATGTGCAGCTATCCTTCCGTCATGCTAGTGTTGTGGATCGCTCTTCATTCTTTCCTGATCTCACGTTGAGATATGACCAGGTCTGAATGCGCTCACCAAGCGATCCACTGTCTATAGTATATAGTTGAGTGCTGCCTATCACCTCCTTTCTAGCTCCCTTCAACATTCCCTTTCCTAACTCAAAAAATCGTGCAGCATACGGGTACGACTGGGTTGAACCAGTTTGCGTAATGCCTTGTTCTCCACCTGGCGAATCGTCTCATGTGTGACTCCCAGCTTCTTCCCCACCTCTTTTAAGGAATGTTCCGGGATTCCCTCGAGGCCGTAGCGCAGACGCAGAATCTTTCGCTCATCAGGTGTAAGATTTTTTAGCAGATCCTGGATGTGCGTTTCAAGCATCTGCGAAATGACTACCTGCTCCGGTGAATATGCGATATCATCCTCCAGCGTATCGCTGAAGGATGGCTCATCCTCAGTGCTGCCGTTCGGTGCATCGAGGCTGATAGTGTCCTCGCTGGCTACTAATAGTGCAATCACCTGCTGCACGTTCATCTCCATCTCCTGGGCGATATCTTCCACAGTTGGTTCTCGTTCCATCTCTTGCTGTAGTCGCTGTCTGACTTGCATGAGGCGTTTCATCTCTTCCTTCTTGTACAAGGGTACTCGAATGGTACGAGCCTGCCTGGCCAACGCGTGCGACATCGCCCGCCGAATCCACCATGTTGCATAGGTGCTGAACTTGTAGCCCATTCTGTAATCGAATTTATCTACCGCATGGATAAGCCCGATATTTCCCTCCTGTACCAGGTCCATCAGATCCATACCCAGACCGATATACTTTCGAGCAATGCTGACGACCAGTCGCAGGTTGGCCTCGATCAGCTGGCACTTGGCATTCTCTCCATCTTCGATAACGTAGCGGTTCGGCTTCGGTTTTCTTTGCTCCAGCCGGGCTCGCTCCATGCGCTGAGCCAGCCCAACCACCTCCTCTGCAGAAAGTTGCTGGACACGCCCTATCTCGTGCTTATAGAGATACTTGCTATCCCGCAAGCAATGTAGCTCCTGATCCTGTCGTAAGGATGTATTGGCATCAGGTATACCGATCTTCAATTGATAGCTTGCCTCTGAAGCCGGGTTCAGTAGGGGCGCTATACGTTGCTTATATTGCTCGCCTGGCAGTCTTCCTTCAGGCAAACGTGTGGCTACTGCGCCGGAAGTTCCATATCTTTGATCGTTCATGTAAATGATCTCCTCCAACTGATCACACCGTTGTAGGTGCGACATGTACTACAATCACGCTGATGTTATCCAGCCCTCCACCTTTTAAGGCTGCTCGGACTAAAGCTTTACTTGCCTGTGACGGGTTACTCCCCATCTCTTTCAAAGTCTGTTCAATCTCTGGATCCCGCACCATCTCCCACAGTCCGTCTGAACAGAGCAATAAACAGTCGTTTGCTTGTAAGGGAACAGAAAACCGGTCTACCTTCACACGTGACTCCGCTCCCAGCCCTCGATAAACCTGGTTGCGATCTGGATGAGTGTAAATATCGTCACGCGCTATCTGACCTGCTGCTACTAGGCGAGCGACATGCGAGTGGTCACGTGTAACTTGTGACAACCCCTCGCATTCGCGATAGTGATAGGTGCGGCTATCACCGACGTTCACCACAAAAGCGGTTTTGTCCATCACAAGTGCAGCGGTAATCGTTGCACCCATCTCGGCATTTACCTCCTGGCTGCGTTGTAACACTGCCAGGTTTGCTTGTTTTACACTCTGCACCAGGACATCGATGAGGATATCGTCAGTCATCTCTTCGCTGCCCACGATGTTTGGCAACAACGACTGCAAGACAGTCTGAATCGCCAGGTAACTGGCATCCTGACCGTGAGCATACCCGCCCATCCCATCCGCTACCACAAATAGACCAAAAGGGAGCAACTGGCAATTATAAATACAGGTACCCTCAAACGCGACAAGACTATCTTCGTTGGGCTTGTGCTTGCGCGAGGTTCCAACATCCCAGCCAATTCCCACATTTAAATGGAGCGAGAGTTGCCGCTGCCAGGGGTGGGTAGGTGTCTTTTGCTCTTTCTCAAAAGTATTGGTCAGTACCAGGGGTGGCTTCTGGCGCACGGGTAATGGTAATGGTGACCATGGCAAAGCCTCCTGTTCCTCGGTAATGTCGTCGTGAGCTTTATGCAAATCGGCCTCAAACTCTTTACGTTCGTGCTGTGCCTGCGTCCAGAGCCGGATGACAATGCTACAGGCTCCAA
>CATPCK010000374.1 GCA_955652655.1 uncultured Ktedonobacteraceae bacterium
CTCCCAGGTCGCTTTCGGAAATGGAAGGAGCGATGTGCTGCGAGGTCGTTTGTACGTCACGTCGCGTCAGCACAGTCAGCTTCTCGATGGAGGACAACGGCGGTATATCGGCAAAGCTCGCCTGCGCCTCTGGCAGAATTAATGTCCTGGCATGAATCGATTGAAGGCGCTGCGTAATAGTCGTCAAGTAATGGCTATCAGCTTTGAGACGGCGAATGGGTAATGTGGCGGCTGGGACCCCTCCGGCAAGCAGGATGCCGAAATAGGCGTAGACAAAATCTTCCGTGTTAGGCAGGGCTAACACAACTGCTTCGCCTCGCTGCAAGCCATGCTCCATCAAAAGGGCTGCCCAGTCAGTCGCTCGTTGCAGGGTTTGAGCATAAGTACAGGTCGCCACTACCTCGCTTCGTTTGAGAAAACGAGCAAAGAGCGAATCTGAGTAGAATTCTGCGTTGTGAACCAACAATTCGGGAAGAGTTCTCCACGCATTCTGACCTCCAAGGCGCAACATGTAATGTATTGTCTCCAGTCTATCAGATATGGTTAGTGGGTATCAGTAGGGACCCGATGTATCGCGTCCCGTAGTGGAGTTCTCTCGTCACCTGTTCTCCATCTTGGGCAATTCGGCTGGGTAAGGTTATGGTGAATCGTCGATATTTAGACTACTACACCCTGGCAGAACCCGTTTTGCGTGCAGAAGAACGAGCGCGCAGCTAATCACGTGGAGAGGTTGGGTTGGAAGTTGTATATTAACTCGGATTACGTATTCCATCGGCCTTAACCTGCGGCTCTGCTCATCTGAGCGCTCGAGTTTACCTTGAACATGGCTCTATTATAGCATACAGCCTGGGCAATGTCTGTATGTGGCCTAAAAAGCCTATTCTGCTTAGTAGTAAGTATGAATTTTGGGCGCATCAGGACGTTTGTATCCCTTCCTAATCATTATTTCGTACTTTAAAAGTGAGCAGTATTCTGTAATTCTTTCCCTCTTTCGAAGGATATCACACACATGCGAACAATACTGATCCTGAACCCGGAATCAGGTGTATCACCTCTTGCAGAAGTACATGGGACAGCAGCATCCCATGAAGAAATGATTCTTGCTGCATTGAGTGCGTACGGCATAGAGCCTGAGGTATGGTATACCACACTGGATGATCCTGGGGAAGGCCTGGCAAGCAAAGCAGCAGATGAGCATGCCGACCTGGTGATTGCTGCCGGTGGGGATGGCACTATTCATGCTGTAGCCAGTGGCTTAATTGGCAAGGATAGTACCATTGGCATTATCCCTTTAGGTACTATGAATAATGTGGCACATAGTCTGAGCATTCCTTTTATGGTCGAGGCAGCATGCGCTATTATTGCGAAGGGGAAGACTTGCCCAATAGACGTTGGCAGGATCGATGAACAGATCTTCCTGGAATCGGCTGGTATCGGGCTCGAAGCAGCGCTCTTTCCCTATGTTGAGGAGATGAAGAGTTTTGGAATATTGGCGACTCTGCACGGAGTTATTAGAGGGTTGTTTACGTTATTTGCTTATCAGAAAACGAAGCTTAAAATCTCTTTCGATGAAAAAAGATTTCGATCATATCAAGCTATACAGGTCACTATTTGCAATGCGCCATTTTATGGCCCACATTTTCAAATCGTACCTGATGTGCTAATGGATGATGGGTTGTTGGACGTTATCATCTATAGAAACTTTAGCAAGCTCGAATACATTCTACACGCTATCTCGATCTGGCAAGGAAAGCGCGAATTACGACCCAAAATTACCCGCCGCCGGGTGAAATCACTACGCTTAAAGACAGATCGTCCTGTCGAGCTCCATATTAACGGATTCCCACATGGTTATACTCCCGCAACTATCACCATTGCTCCTGGTGCTTTAAAAGTTCGTGTACCGGAAGAATATGTTATCGGGCTGAAAACTGACTCCTCCAGCATGGCAAATCAACGACACAAGACTACAAAAAGAAAGAGGCGAGGTGCAGCAACTCGATAGCTATGGGAGAAACAGTGCGACTTCGCTCTTATACTCGTCTCTAATACCAGGACGCACGCCTTCTCGTCTATCTCTCTGGCGCAAGACGAACACGAAATGTTTTTATCTCAAAAGGTCTCACCTGAAACGATAGCGTATTCCCTTGACAGGAGACATCGTTGATCGGTTCCTCCAGCAGGTTACACTCTTGCGCGGAAAGAATCGGCGTAATAAAGGTGAGCGTGCCACTTCCGCGCTGATTATGCGCTTCATACAGCCGCACAATTAGACTTTCCCCATCCTCAGCAGGTTTCACCGTCTCTACTATGATGTGCGTGCAATCTGCTTGTATAAAGGAAGAGCTTGTTATGCCCGTTGCGGATACGATGGGGATAGATGTAGCCTTCTTTTGACCAGCCACGTACACTACCGGAACATTGAGTTCGTAGGCACGCCGTACACTCTGCGCTTCCCTCCAATCTCCTACATGCGGCAAGAGGCTATAGGTGAAGTGGTGCAAGCCTTCATCTGCATGCGTATCAGGGAAGACACCGGATTTCAGGAGCGTCAGACGAACAACGTTATTGTGAACGTCATGCCCATACTTACTATCATTGAGCAGGCTGATACCGTATCCCCCTTCGCTCAAATCAATCCAGCGGTGAGCACAGGTCTCAAAGCGGGCCATATCCCAGGATGTGTTACGGTGTGTGGGACGTTCAACATTGCCAAATTGGATTTCATAAGTTGCTCGCGTGCTGTTGATTGCCAGCGGAAACGCCGCTTTCAACAACGTCTGGTGTTCGTGCCAGTCAATCTCAGTGGCAATGTCGATGCGCGGCGAGTTGCGCCAGAGCGAAATACGTTGCGTGATGCGCGAGGACATGTACGGACGGACAATCTCAACGGTTGCACGCACTGGTCCCTCTTCGATGATACGCATAGATGTTACTGCTTGCACAGGATACGGCTTCTCCTCATAAAAGAGATCAATATCCCAGGCGTCGAAATTCAAGGGGCGGTCCTCATAGGCAATGAGCTGGTTGCCTGCTTGTCCGGGGGCAAGAACGTCACGCTCTGCACGCATGTCGTAGAGTCGATTGATCTCTCCTTTCACATCAATCCAGAGGTTATAATAATCATTCTGCAAGACGATTGTCTCTTCATCCGTGTAGGCAGCGCGACAGGTAGATGGTATCTGTGTCTCGTTGATCGCCGCATGGTCAGCTGCCGCTACAACCTGCACTCCACATGGGGGAATGCGCACGCCATCCAGCAGGGACACCGTGTTCCCCTCCCAGTCAGTTGTTTGTTGCATATGCGGAAAAGATGGTGCCAGCGCAGCTGGCACCTGTATGGGGTCCGAGCGTTCCCACACCAGGGTATTCAACAGGAGGAGATCATGCTCACCTGCAGGGATTTGTTGCAGCACAACAGCGAGCGCCTCGTCGTATATCCGCTTGCCTATGGCATGAGCCTCGGCATAGACACGCTCGGCATCGTCATAGACTTCACGGATCGATGAACCGGGCAGTACATCATGGAATTGATTCAGGAGTATGAGCCGCCAGCCCTGATTCAGTTGCTCCTGGCGGGACGACATGCCGTAGAGGCTGGCCCAGGCATTCAGCAATTCCACCTCGCGATAAAATAATTCAGCTCGTCGGTTGGCTTGCTTAACCCGTGCCTGCGAGGTATACGTCCCCCGGTGATACTCTAAATACAACTCACCTACCCATGTGGGCAAACGCGGATTCTCCCACACACGCTGATAGAGGTCCGTGAAGTAATCTTCGGCTCGACCAGCACGAACCTTGGGAAAGTCTGGCAGGTCCGCCAGGATCTGCATCCGCTCCACTTGTTCTTCCGTTGCTCCACCACCACCATCGCCCCAGCCACAAAGATACAGCAAGTGATCGTTGATATCCTGTTGCCGGTAATTTATCCAGGTTCCCGCCATATCGCTCGGTCGCAAGGGACCGTTATAGCTATAGAAAGTTGTCGTCGTATGTAGGTCTGGTGCCGTGATGAAGTGAGTCAGGACCTCAGAGCCGTCGATGCCGCGCCAGCGAAAGGTATCACAGGGCATACGGTTAAACTGGTTCCAGCTAATCTTCGTAGTCATGAAGACAGGAATATTGCAACCTTGCATAATTTGCGGTAGCGCGGCACTATAGCCAAAGACATCTGGCAACCAGATATGACGGGGCTCGACACCAAATTCTTGTTGCCAGAAGCGCGTCCCATGCATAATCTGGCGGATGATCGACTCGCCAGAGGTAAGATTACAGTCCGCTTCAACCCACATCGCACCTACCGGCTCAAAACGTCCCTCCGCAACACGCTGTTTCACCCGCGCATAGAGTTCAGGAACGTCCTCTTTCAGCCATTGAAGCACCTGTGGCTGGCTCTGGCTATAATGGTAGTCGGGATAGCGCTCCATCAATCCCAGCACATTGGAGACGGTATGAGCAATCTTCTGGTGGGTTCTCCAGTAAGGCCACATCCACCCGACATCGAGATGGGCATGTCCGCTGATAGTGATCTGCGGGCGGTTGCCGCGCGTCAAGCCATCGGCAAGATGCGTTTGCAGGTACTCATAAGCGGCCTGAGCCGAGTCAGTGAAACGTTCACCCTGCCAACCCTCACGCAGATCGAGCATGTTGTAGGCCGTATTGAGACGCGCTATGAAGGCATGACGTGCCGGATTATTTTCATTCAGTGTGAGAGATGCTTCCAGGAGAGTCTGCATCAAGTGATAGAGTTGCCAGTTCACCAGGTAGCGCTGACGCAGCGTCAGGCCACCAAAAGGCAGAAGAACGCTTGTATAGACCTGGAGCATCAACGTATGGGATTGCCCATCGCACGCTGCCTCAGGCAGCAAGAGAACGGGATGCCGCCAATCAAAGGCCCCGATAGCATGCCCATCGAGAAAAACAGTCGCTTCCAGCTGGAGCAAAAGAGGATCATCCCCAGAGGTATCCCAATGCAATTGTAGGACCAGCGGTAGTCCTTGCATCGACACTGGCACTTGTAGAGGCGTCTTCAGCCAGCTTGTTCCATGCTTCAGCCCCCAGGCCAGTCCTACCTCCACCGGTTGCCACTGTGTATCTGTAAGTGATGGTATAGCCATTGGGCCAGTGGCAGCAATACCATAGACCGGGGAAAGCATGTGGGCCGGCCCTTCGGTCGTTGCGCTCAGCGCTTCAAGGCTATTGCGAAGTTTTTGGACGGTAAATACCAAGAGAAATTCCTTTCCACTCAACGAACGCATACGACAGGGTCAAGGTGGAACTAGCCCTTTTAGCCCTTGAGGCCGCCTCCACTGACAGCGTGCACAAAGAAGCGCGATACCAGTGTATAGAGTACGACGGCTGGCAGCGTGTAAAGCATGGCGTAGGCGGCCAGTTGCCCGTAGTTCACCTGGCCATAACTTCCGAAGAAAGTGTAGATATGAACCGAAGCCGGCAGTAAATTCTGGCTTTGCAGAATAATCAGGGGAACAAAAAAATTCGTCCATGCTACCAGGAAGCTCCATACGCCGACCACTGCAATCCCTGGCGCGGCAAGCGGCAATAGTATGTGAATGAGACCCTGGAGGGTCGAAGCGCCATCAATCCAGGCTGCCTCTTCCAACTCGAAAGGAACCGAATCAAGAAAGTTCTTCATCAGCCAGATACAGAATGGCAATGCACTGGCAACAAAGAAAAGAATAACCCCCTGGAGCGTATCAATAAGGTTCAGCGAGGCATACATCGCGTAGAGCGGCGTCACCAGAGCTAGAATGGGCAGCGAGCTGGCGAATAGGATAGCGTACATGAGGGGACCCTTGAAGGAAAACTGGTAACGCGAGAGTGGGTATGCTGCCAGGCTCGCGAGGATGATCACCAGGAGCATCGTACTGATTGCCAGGATGAAGCTATTGGCGAAAGGCTGCGCGACGAGGCCATTGGTGATAATCGTTTGAAAATTGATCAGGCTGAAATGAGCAGGTACTGTGACAGATAGGGATGCATTCGGATTGAAGCTTGCCAGGATGGGCCATAAAAGTGGCACCAGGAAGAATAATCCGAAGATCACCAGAATAACGTAGACGGATATCGAAGTCAGACCGCGACGGATAGCCATGACTCTCTCCTCTCACTCCACCTTGTACGGTTGGGAGCGTGACGATTGTGTATGTATACTCATTCATTCCCTTGCCAAAAATCTCCTGCTAGTTAGAGGTCAACGCGCAGAACACGGATGTACAACAACGAAAGGATGGCCCCCACCACTATGATCAGCAGCGAGATAGCGCTTCCATACCCAATCTGATAGAACTGGAACGCCTGGCGGTACTGATAGATGGTCAAGAGTTCTGTATTGAGGTTGCTTCCTCCTGTCAGGACAAAGACCAGGGTGAAATCGGAGAGCGTCGCCAGCGTGATGAGTAGCAGGTCAGTGGCAATACTGCCCTTGATGAGTGGGAGCGTAATATGACGAATGCGCGCCCACAGACCAGCACCATCAATCGAGGCCGCTTCGAGCAATTCGGGTGGAATGCCTTCCAACGCGGAAGCGTATAGCAGCATTGAGAA
>CATPCK010000375.1 GCA_955652655.1 uncultured Ktedonobacteraceae bacterium
CGCTGTATCATAGCGATCTTGCCGCTCAGCGAACGTGGGTTGGCCAACAACGCTGGAAATATAGCATATATTATGAACGCACGCATATCGAATAGAGCCTCTCGTTTCTCCTGGATACCCCTGTTGCTCGTTATCATCCTGCTGTCCACAGCTTGTTCAAGCGGCGGAACGACGAGCAGCACTTCCCCTTCAAAAACTCAGCCCAAAGCGACGGGGACGCAACCACCTGTGATAGCGCATCTCGCAGCCGGGCCGATCACTTACGTCGCCATGGGTGCATCAGACGCGGTTGGCGTTGGCAGCAATCAGCCGGGAGCGCAGGGTTATGTGCCCCTGGTGGCGGCGCACTTGCCAAGGGGCTCTCACCCGGTAAACCTGGGCATCAACGGAATCCGCCTGCATGAAGCGATGAGTCAAGAATTGCCGATCGCGCTCTCGACGTCACCCGAACTGGTTACGGTGTGGCTGGTGGCCAATGATTTCGTGGGCGGTGTCTCTTATGAAGCGTATATACATGACCTGAATACATTGCTCGCACAGTTACATGCCAATACGCACGCGAGCCTGGTAATGGCGAATCTACCGGATCTGACGCGGCTGCCGGCATTTTCAAGCCTGTCGTTCACACAGAAAGAGCAAATGCTGGTGCAGATTAAGCGATGGAATACGGGTATCGCGACGGCTGCTGCGCGTTATGGTGTGAGGCTGGCGGATCTTTTCAGCCACGGGAGCGAGCTGACGGCCCATCCCGAATATATCAGCGGCGATGGCTTTCATCCCAGTCCCGAGGGATATGTTCAGCTTGCTAATATATTTTGGGCGGTAATTGAGGGGTGAATGAAACGGGAACCAGGCTGGTTCCCATTTTACCATAAGATTAGACGACCAGGCTGAGCTTTATCGCATTTTTCAAAGTTCTGTTAGATTGTGCGGCGTGTTTCGTAACGATTTTGAGACGCCCCTATGGTAGAATGGAAGGAGAATAGAGATGAGGGTGTATAGAGGCCCTTTGCTCTATACAAGAAGAGTGCCTGATCAGCTACTCCTGCATGAGAGGTGGGCATGAAACAGTTAGACCGCGCCAGTTTCCGAATACTGCTTATCTCAATTGGTGTGGTCTTGCCCGCTGTCGCCTTTCTCTGGCTGCACCTGGCAGGCCCTTCTGATGGCGCACGCCTGGAACCTGGACAAGCAGTCTGGCGACCCGATGGAGTCGTCGTGACGCCACTTCAGGGGCAAACCCACGGTCTTCGCCCTGGTGATCTGGTGGTTGCTGTCAATGGAACGAGTCTAGAGTTCTGGGCGAGAGCGCTTGTTGATCTACGGATCGAGCGTCCGCACTGGCAGGTTGGCCAGACGGTCTCCTACACAGTGGTACGAGATGGAGAGCGCCTGAATATCCCTGTGACGCTGGAGCACTACCCGCTGGGCAGTGTCCTGCTAGAGGATTGGGGAACGATCCTCTACGCGTTGGTCACGCTTTTTGTGGCGGTGTTCGTCTTTCTTTTCCGTCCTAACGACCGTCTCGCCTGGCTGTTGTTGCTGGGCGCATCGGGTCTGCTGGCAGCTACGACCTGGTCGTTTGGTCTACAAGTGAGTGATCTCATCGATGGGCCTGGTTTTTGGCTCTTCCAGGTCACGACATACGCTGCTTACCAACTCTTCTGGTCGGCAGGGCTGCACTTCGTCCTGGCATTTGCTTCTCCGCACTCCCCTCTCTTAAGACGCCGCTGGCTTATCTGGCTCATGTATGTGGTGCCGTATGTGTGCTACGTTGTTAACGCCGCAGCCACCTGGTTCGGCTCAGTGAGTACGCTCGATTGGCTGGGAAGGTGGGGTCCAGGTCTGGGTCTGGTTTCCCTCATTTACCTGCTCTTAGCAGTGGTCACGATCTTTTGGGGATACAGAGCAAGTGGGGATGCCGTCACGCGCCAAAAGATCCGCTGGGTGGTGTTTGCTGCCCTCATATCGGGAATTGGGGGTATTGTTTTGTGGCAGCTGCCTACCGATGTCCTGGGACGGCCAATTATTAGCACCAATATGCTGGGTTTGTTGGTTTTGCCCTTCCCCATCTCGATCGCGATTGCTATCTTGCGTCATCGCCTCTTCGATATTGATGTCATTATCCATCGCACCCTGGTGTATGGGGTGCTGACAGCTCTGCTTGCCCTGGTCTACTTCGGGAGTGTAGTTACCCTCCAATTCTTCGTGCATGGGCTGACCGGGCAAGCAACACAGCCCCCATTTGTTATTGTAGCCTCGACCCTGGTGATTGCCGCTCTCTTTCAGCCGCTGCGTCGACGTATTCAGGCAAGCATTGACCGGCGCTTCTACCGTCGCAAGTATGATGCTGCTCGCACCCTGCAAGCTTTCGGCGCAACGCTGCGCCAGGAAGTGGATCTGACGGAACTAAGTGAACAGCTCGTAGCGGTGGTGCAGGAGACCATGCAGCCAACCCAGGTCTCGCTCTGGTTGCCCAAGCCCCTACAGAAAGGAAAAGACAAGGCTTGGGAAGCCAATCCTTTTCGCTCCCCTTATGAAGAATGAGGAGCATACTAGACACAAATTTCGGCTTCTAAGGTGCAACCTCCTTTCTTAACTGGGCAGGGAAGCATTGCTGCTTCCCTGCTCGCTCTTCTCCCTCTCTCTACTAACATTACAGCGAACGGGCCAGAAAGCCCCCGTCTTTCAAGCGGGGGATGAATGGCCCTACCTTTCGGGGCGTGATGGGTTGGGGACTATCCCCTCCCGCTTTGCCAGAACTCGAATAGCTAACTCGACTATAGCTGATTGACTGATGCCCAATTGCGTTGACAGTTGCGCAATCAAGATTTGTGCTTCTTCGCTGAGGCGAATACTGGTTTTTTTCTTGCTCATGTTGACATTGTACCATAAAGTGTGGTACACTATCCACAGTACTTTGAGAACTGAAGAGTGTATGGGTTCTGTGGCGAAGGGCCACAGGTAAAAACGCTACCGAGTTAAAACCAAAGAACGCCAGAAAACAAAGCACTTGTTCGCACAGAGCGAGAAAGCAGCATGAATATTCTATCCGTGTTTGGGTAGACATGCACTCATCACACCTCGCGGTCTGATTGCTTCTCATCACACCCTCTGGTAAGACGGGCAAGGTTTCGTAC